>CAZYLH010000044.1:3703-8894 GCA_964648695.1 uncultured Lachnospiraceae bacterium
ATTAAGCGTGAGGTTTCGGACGGAGTTATCGCTCCGGGATATGACCCGGAGGCTCTTGAAATCCTTAAGTCAAAGAAGAAGGGAAATTACAACGTAATCCAGATTGATCCTTCATATAAGCCCGCTGCCTTAGAACGCAAGGATGTATACGGCGTGACATTTGAGCAGGGCAGGAATGAGTTAAACATCGACAAAGATTTCCTTCTAAGCAATGTTGTTACCAAGAATAAGGAGATACCGGAGAGTGCAAAGATTGATCTCATGATCTCACTTATCACGCTTAAGTACACCCAGTCAAATTCCGTGTGCTATGTAAAGGGCGGACAGGCAATCGGCATTGGCGCGGGTCAGCAGTCAAGGATCCACTGCACAAGACTGGCGGGAAACAAAGCTGACAACTGGTGGCTGCGCCAGCATGAAAAGGTTCTATCACTTCCCTTTGTAGATATGCTTGGACGGGCCGACAGGGATAACGCTATAGACGTTTACATCAGCGATGATTATATGGACGTCTTAGCTGACGGCGAGTGGGAGAAGACATTTAGGTTTAAGCCGGAGGTGTTTACAAGAGAGGAAAAGCGCGCATGGCTTGATAAGCTTTCTGGGGTGTCTCTTGGGTCTGACGCATTCTTCCCCTTTGGAGATAATATTGAGAGAGCGCACAGAAGCGGTGTAGAATACATTGCAGAGCCCGGCGGCTCTATCAGGGATGACAATGTGATCGCTGTATGTGACAAGTACGACATTGCGATGTGCTTTACCGGTCTTAGGCTTTTCCACCACTAAATTTGAAGGGGATGTAAGGATTTAAAAGTAAGGAGATTTTTTTACGGATTTGAAAAAAATGCTTGCATTTTAATCCTTTTTGTGCTAACATCCCTGATAGTTAAATATGTTATCTAAGAAAGTGGGCAGCGGATGTCCACTTTCTTTATTGCATGGAGGCATATGATGAGTAAATCTGAAAGCTATGAAAGTGGCTGCGAAAGGCTCCTGACTCCCATCGTAGAAAAATACCATCTGGAGCTGGTGGATGTGGAGTATGTGAAGGAGGCAGGGACGTGGTATCTGCGGGCTTACCTTGACAAAGAGGGGGGCATCACCGTGGATGATTGTGAGGTTGTCAGCAGAGAGTTGTCGGATCTCCTTGATAAGGAGGATTTTATTGAGGACAGCTACATCTTAGAGGTAAGCTCACCGGGACTTGACAGACCCTTAAAAAAGGAAAAGGATTTTGCCAGAAGCATTGGCAAGGATGTGGAAATCAGGCTGTTTAGAGCAGTGGACGGCTGTAAGGAGTATAAGGGAACTCTGATTTCCTATGACAGGGACACGGTTACAATCGGCACAGGGGATCAGGAACAGTCCTTTGAGCGCAAGAATCTGGCGCTGATCCGTCTGGCCTTTGACTTTGATTTCTAATAACTATATATGGAGGATTTGTTGAGCTATGGCAAAGACAAGAAGGTCAAATAAGGACGCGCAAAAGGAAAACCTGATAGAGGTTTTAGATATTCTTGAAAAAGAAAAGGGCATCAATAAAGAGGTTATACTTGAGACCATCGAGGAATCCTTAGTAAAGGCGTGCAAAACGCATCTTGGAAATGATAACTTAATCGTTGAGGCAAATCTTGACAGACTGACGGGTGCCTTTAGTGTATTTACGGTTAAGACAGTTGTCGAGACGGTCGAGGATCCCACAACGCAAGTTTCGCTTCAGGCGGCGAGGGAATTAGATCCCCTTATTGAGCTGGGAGACCCTTACAAGGAAGCGGTCAACTCCATGAGCTTTTCCCGTATCGCAACGGGTCATGCAAAAAATGTCATTCTCCAAAAGATACGCGAGGAGGAGAGAAGATCTCTGTTCGAGGAGTATCAATTAAAGGAGCATGAGGTGGTGACAGGTACGGTTCAGCGCTATGTCGGAAGAAATGTGAGCGTTGACCTTGGAAGGTGCGATGCGCTGCTTCCCGAGAGCGAGATGATCAGGGGAGAGCACCTTGAGATGAACAGTCGCGCAAAGTTTTACGTCATGGAGGTTAAGGAAACTCCCAAGGGCCCGAAGATAAGCGTTTCTAGAAAGCACCCTGATCTTGTAAAGCGTCTCTTTGAAACTGAGGTCACAGAGATCCATGACGGAATTGTTGAAATCAGGGCGATATACCGCGAGGCGGGTTCAAGAACAAAGATGGCTGTGTGGTCCGCTGACCCGCAGGTTGACCCCGTGGGTGCATGTGTCGGTCTTAACGGTTCCAGAGTAAACGCGGTTGTGGATGAGATAAACGGAGAAAAGGTAGATATCATCTGCTGGGATGAAAACCCTGCAATCCTTATAGAGAATGCCCTAAACCCCGCAAAGGTCATAGGAGTTTGGGCGGATGAGGAAGATAAGACGGCGATCGTGATCGTGCCTGATTTCCAGCTCTCGCTTGCCATCGGACGTGAGGGTCAAAATGCGAGGCTTGCCGCTAAGCTGACGGGATATAAGATTGACATCAAGAGCGAGACACAGGCTCGTGAGAGTGGACTGTTTGAGGAGCTTGGAATGACGGATGAGGAATACGTTGGATATTACGAGGATTACGATGAGTACGACGAGGAATACGCCGATGAGGAGTATTCCGAGGAAGAGTACCAAGATGAGGAATACGCAGACGAGGAATATACCGAGGAAGAATACACAGAAGAAGAATATGATGAGACCTCTAAGGATGATGAGCAGCTGCAAGAGGACAACGAGTAATTTGTGATTGACATGGAAGGGTTTGAGACATGGCGGAAAAGAAAGTTCCCCAGCGCCAGTGTATCGGGTGCAGGGAGATGAAAAGTAAGCGAGAATTGATACGCATTCTAAAGGCCGCGGATACGAACGAAATCATTGTGGACGCCGCGGGCAAGAAAAACGGCAGAGGCGCATATATATGCAGATCTGTAGAATGCTTTGAGAAGGCTTATAAATCCCATGGAATCGAACGCTCTCTAAAATGCGGCATTGATCCGGAGGTGTATGAGATCCTCAGAAAGGAGATTACGCAGCTTGGAGAGGGATAAAATATTATCACTGATTGGTCTGGCGACAAAAGCCGGAAGGACAAAGAGCGGCGAGCTTGCGGTGGAAAAATCTATCTCAGCCAGGGCTTCGCGCATCGTATTTGTCTCCGATGAGGCTTCTGATAGAACCAGAAAGTCATTTATGGATAAATGTAAATATCACAAGATACCGGTTGTGATTTGCTTTAGCAAGGAAGAACTCGGTAAAGCATGCGGTAAGGAAGTGCGCACATCCGTCTCTGTGGAGGATGACGGCTTTGCCGATGCATTGTTAAAATTAGTAGATCACAGCATGAACGGAGGTTGTTAATTAGATGTCTGAAATGAACGAGCAGAATGTAAATAAAAAGGAGACGGAGAGCACGGCTGCCCCAAAGAAAAAGAGGTATGCGACGGTCGTAAGACCCCAGAATGCAAAAGCCGGAACGAGGTCCGCCACCAGCGGCAGAGGACCGATGAGAAGGCCTGTTGAAAAAAAGCCTGTGCCAAAGAAGGAGGCACCTAAAAAGCCTGCGGAGGTATCAGAGGAAAAGCTGGTAGCAGCACCTGTTGAGACGAAAAATGCAGAGAATCTCACGCAGCCTGAAGTTACTGCTCCTGCCACGCCTACACCTGCTGTGGAGGAGAGTCAAGAACCCGCGGCAGTTGTTAAGCCTCCTCGCTATGTAAATATGGACGAGGTGCGCGCTGCGTCTGTAAAGCCTGCTGCAAGGAAAAAGAGAGATGATAAAAGACGTGACGGAGAGCAGGCTGGCAGAGGAGCTAATAGATCCGCAGACGGCAGAGCTCAGGGCGCTCAGAGCCGTGACGGCCAGAGAAGACCTGATGCGAGAGGCACTCAAGGTAGAAATGCCGGCGGATATAATAAGGATAAGGATTTTTCTGCCGATCGCAGAGGAGCCCAGGCTAGAGGGATGGAGCGCGGCGGAAAGAGTCAGGCAGGCATGGACCTTGGCGGCATGAGAAGCGGCAAGGGCATGAACAAAAAGGAGCGTGAGGCTCGCGAGAAGAATAAGCAGTACGGCAAGGGCGCTATCAAAGAGGAAAACTTAAAGAACTTAAATAAGATGAAGAAGAAGCAGGAGGAGAAGGATGCCAAGGTAGAAGAGGTTATAAAGACCATTATTCTGCCGGAGACCATCACTCTTGGAGAGCTGGCATCTAAGATGAAGGTTCCTGCCGCAACTCTTATTAAAAAGCTTTTCATGCAGGGCGAGATATATACGATAAACTCTGACCTTACCTATGAGCAGGCAGAAAATATCGCTATAGAGTATGATATTATCTGCGAGCCTGAGGAGAAGATCGACGTTATCGAGGAGCTTTTGAGGGATACCGAGGATCCGGAGGATTCTCTGGTTGAGAGACCTCCCGTTGTCTGCGTAATGGGTCATGTAGATCATGGTAAGACATCCCTACTTGACGCTATCAGAAACACAAATGTCATCGCCAGAGAGGCGGGCGGTATCACGCAGCATATCGGAGCGTATATGGTAAAGATCAACGACCGCATGATCACTTTCTTAGATACACCCGGTCATGAGGCATTTACCGCGATGCGTATGCGAGGCGCTAAGTCAACGGACATCGCCATCATTGTTGTGGCGGCGGACGATGGCGTTATGCCGCAGACCGTTGAGGCGATCAACCACGCAAAGGCTGCCGATGTTGAGATAATTGTCGCTGTAAATAAGATTGATAAGCCTAGCGCAAATATTGAGCGTGTTAAGCAGGAGATGGCGGAGCACGGCCTTGTTGCAAGCGACTGGGGTGGCGATACCACATTTGTTCCCGTGTCTGCAAAGTCGGGTGAGGGTATTGACAATCTCCTGGAGATGATCCTCTTGACAGCGGATGTCAAGGAGCTTAAGGCAAATCCTAACCGCAGAGCTAGGGGTCTTATCATCGAGGCGAAGCTTGACAAGGGCAAGGGCCCTGTGGCTACCGTTCTGGTTCAGAAGGGTATGTTACATGTCGGAGATAATATTGCTGCTGGCGCGTTTTATGGTAAGGTTCGCGCCATGATGGACGACATGGGTCAAAAGCTTGAGGCAGCAGGTCCATCCACACCTGTGGAGATCTTAGGACTTAACGGCGTTCCAAATGCCGGAGAGGTGTTTGTATCGACAGAGTCTGAGAA
>CAZYLH010000044.1:8994-11952 GCA_964648695.1 uncultured Lachnospiraceae bacterium
TACCGCGTGATTTATCAGGCTATTGCCGATGTTGAGGCTGCCATGAAGGGTATGCTTGATCCGGTATTTGAGGAGAAGGTGATTGGCCATGCGGAGATTCGCCAGCTCTTTAAGGCTTCCGGCGTTGGAATGATCGCCGGCTCATATGTGCTTGACGGCGTAATTCAGAGGGGCTGCTCGGTTCGCATTATGAGAGAGGGCGAGAAGATATTTGAGGGTGACCTGGCTTCGCTTAAGCGTTTTAAGGATGATGTTAAGGAAGTGAAGGAGAAGTTCGAGTGTGGCCTTGTCTTTGAGGGCTTTTCTGACTTTAAGGAATTAGATATCGTAGAGGCTTATACTATGGTTGAGGTTCCAAGATAGTTTTGTGTACAGGCTGCTGCGCTATATTTGGCTGCAGCCTGTTTTTTAACCAGTAAATATATGGAGATAATATGAGAAAGAATAGTAAAAAGAATAACCGCGTCAACGTGGAGGTTCAAAAGGAGCTTAGCCAGATTATCAGAAACGAGGTGAAGGACCCGAGAATCCATCCCTTAACAAGCGTTACGGATGTATCAGTCACGCCGGATTTAAAGTACTGCAAGGTCTATGTCTCTGTCCTGGGGTCTGAGAAGGATAAGAAATCTACCCTTGAGGGGCTTAAAAGCTCAGGAGGCTTTATGAGGGGAAGACTTGCACATACCGTAAATTTAAGAAACACGCCTGAGCTTACGTTTATCTTAGACGAATCCATCGAGTATGGTGTTAGTATGTCACATAAAATTTCTGAGGTGATAAGTGCGGATCAGCAGGCAGCTTTAGCAAGAGGCGAGGAGGAGACGGATGAAGATCAGTGATATGCTGGACGGCGCAGAAAAGGTTGCTATCTTTGGTCACGTCCGTCCGGACGGGGACTGTGTGGGCTCTGCAATGGGGCTTTATAACTATATTTTGGAGTACTATCCGCAGATTAAAGCAGATGTGTATCTGGAGCCTTTTGCAGAAACATTTAACTTTCTTGCACATATAGAGGATGTCAAGGATGCTTATGAGGAGGGGATCTATGACACTGTTTTTGTTCTGGATGCCTCAAGCTGCGACCGGGTGGGAGCAAATGGTCTGGCATGTATTTTACAGGCGGGGCGCTCATTTAATATCGACCATCACATAAGCAATCCGGGGGATATATGTAAGTACAGCATAATTAAGCCGGATGTAAGCTCCACCAGCGAGGTGATCTACTACCTTTTAGAGCCTGAACGGGTTACAAAGCCCATCGCGGAAGGGCTATATCTCGGTATCGTGCATGATACGGGCGTTTTTAAATATTCATGTACCGGAAGAAAAACTTTAGAGGCTGTGGGAGCTCTCATTGGCGCGGGTGTTGACTTTCCACGCATCATACATGAGACCTATTATTCCAGGGGAATTACCCAGACCAGGGTGACCGGGTATGTGCTGCAAAACTGTAAGCTGGCGCCGAATAATCAGGTGATTTACGGAACTTTAACCCCTGAGGAGATGGAGCGCTTTGGCGCAACGCATATGGATGTGGACGGCATTATAGATACGCTTCGCACGGTCAGGGGGACGGAGGTCGCCATCTTTTTATATCCGGTAGCGGATGGATATAAGATAAGCATGCGTTCCCGCTATTATGTGGATGTCGCCAGGATCTGCCAACTATTTGGAGGCGGGGGCCACGCCAGGGCAGCCGGTTGTTCCATTGATAAAACGCCAGAGGAGATAATTAAGCTGCTTCTTTGCGAGGTGGAAAAAAATCTGTAGATATGGACGGAATAATAAACATATATAAGGAGAGGGGCTATACCTCTCACGATGTTGTTGCCCGCATGAGGGGCATTTTAAAACAAAAAAAGATAGGTCATACAGGAACCCTGGATCCGGAGGCGGTGGGCGTTTTGCCCGTCTGTGTGGGAGCTGCAACAAAGCTTTGCGATCTATTTACAGATCAGTCAAAGACCTACGAGGCGGTTTTGCGCCTTGGCATAACGACTGATACGGAGGATATGACGGGGACGGTGCTTTTAGAAAGCGATTCCTGGAAGGACTTAACGGATGAAGAGATATGTAAGGCGGTTTATTCCTTTGTGGGAGAGTACGACCAGGTACCTCCCATGTACTCCGCCCTAAAGGTGAATGGAAAGAAGCTTTATGAGTACGCCAGAAAGGGCGTTGAGATTAAAAGAGAGCCCAGGAGGGTTCATATCTATGGGATTAGGATAATTTCTGTTAATAAGCCCTGTGTCAGGATGCGGATATCCTGTTCTAAGGGGACATACATTCGCACGCTCTGTGCGGATATAGGAGAAAAGCTTGGTTGCGGCGGGTGTATGCAGGAGTTAACGCGCACCAGAGTAGGTGATTTTTTACTAGAGGATAGCATTACACTAAAAAAGCTTACAGAGCTATGCCAAAATGGCGGGATAGATAAGGTTCTTATGCCGGTGGATTATGTCTTTAAGGGACTTTACGCCGGAGTAGTCAGTACGGCGGGAGAGCGCTTTTTAATGAATGGAAATCCTATAGCCTTTAATTTCGTAACCCTATGCGAACCAACCTCTAAGGATGAGGTAAGACTTTCTGGGGATTATTCTAATACTGTGCGGATGTATGATGTGAATAAACACTTTATAGGCCTTTATGACAGGGATGAAGCCAGAAAGCTTTACGTGCCGCGAAAGCTTTTCTTTGCAGGCGTTAAAGGAGGAAAAGGGTGAAAATACTATCTTCTCTTGAAAGCATCTATCTTGAAAATTTCACGGCCTCCTGCGTAACCCTAGGAAAATTTGACGGGATCCATAAGGGGCATCAAAAGCTCTTTGAGATAATGCGAGATGAGGCAGAGGAGGGGGAAGCGCTTGTGGCGTTCACCTTTGATTGTTCCATCAGAAGTGTCCTTTCTGGCGCTTCGCTAAAAAATCTCTTTTCCGCAGCTGAGAAGAGAGAGCTTAT
>CAZYLH010000045.1:0-1498 GCA_964648695.1 uncultured Lachnospiraceae bacterium
ACTTTTTACAACTTTTTTAGGAAAAGGGTTGTCATTTGTTTTTTTTTGTAATAGACTGGAAAATATTTTGAGAAAAGCGAAAAACACAAAAAAGTAGCCTTTTTTCACAGAAAAATGAGCGGATTTGAAGTGTTTTAAGACCCTCTGGAGCACGAAGTGCGGAGCAAAATGCGACTCATGTTTTAAAGTTAAAAATATTCGAAAGAGGAATAGCATGGAACAGATACAATTACTTCTGGCCAACCGCGTGCTGTGGACGGGTATTGCCGCCTGGTTGATTGCGCAGGTCATAAAAACGGTGATCTATGCGGTTATAAATAAGGAAATCAGGTTAGAGCGCCTTTTTGGGGACGGAGGAATGCCGAGCGCTCACTCCGCCACGGTTACCGCCATGGCCGCGTCTACAGCTGTCATATACGGCCTCGATTCTTTTAATTTCGCGATTGCAGCCATGTTTGCCATAATCGTCATGCATGACGCGCGCGGTGTCAGGATGGAGACGGGCAAGCAGTCTAAAATTTTAAATCTGATTATGGACATGTCTAAAAATGATGGACAGTGGCCGATTTGGACAGAGGAACGCTTAAAGGAGTTTGTCGGGCATACGCCTCTTCAGGTGGCAGCCGGTTTTGTTCTGGGGCTTGTAGTCGGCATTGCGATGGCTTTTATGTGGTAAAGCGCGGGGGATTTTACAGCGTAGAATGCAGTAATTAGGATGGAGGCAGATTGTTATGAAAAAGATCGTGAAGTTTGGTGGAAGCTCGCTTGCAAGCGCAGAGCAGTTTGAGAAGGTTGGAGAGATCATAAGGAGTGATGAAAGCCGTCGCTATGTAGTGGTTTCTGCGCCGGGAAAAAGATTTTCTGCCGACACAAAGGTCACGGATCTTTTATATCAGGCATATGATTTGGTTGAGAAGGGGGAGGATTACTCTCCGGTTTTTGAGCAGATACGCGGGCGTTATCAGGAGATCATAGACGGCCTTGGGCTGAGTCTGTCTTTGGATGATGAATTTAAGAAGATAGAGAAGGATTTTAAGGCAAATATCGGAAGTGATTACGTTGCCTCAAGAGGTGAATATTTAAACGGCATCGTGGCGGCAAATTACCTTGGATATGAATTTATCGACCCGGTAGGGGTGATCATTTTTGATGAGAACGGAAATTTTGACGCAGAGACCTCAAACAGGATCATGGAAAAGCGCCTTGAAAAGGTGGAGCGCGCGGTTATCCCCGGCTTTTACGGATCTTATGCGGATGGGAGAGTGAAGACCTTTTCCAGAGGCGGTTCGGATGTGACGGGCTCGATCGTGGCAAAGGCTATTAAAGCGGATGTATATGAAAACTGGACGGATGTATCTGGATTTTTAGTGGCGGATCCACGTATTGTGGAGAACCCCAAGGCAATCAAGCTGATCACCTACAGGGAGCTTAGGGAGCTGGCATATATGGGCGCCGGTGTGCTCCACGAAGAATCCGTCTTTCCTGTGAGAAAGGCTGG
>CAZYLH010000045.1:1598-11606 GCA_964648695.1 uncultured Lachnospiraceae bacterium
TCCGGCATAGACACCATGACCGTCATCGTTCACCAGAGCGAGTTTGAGGAGAAGGAACAGCAGGTGCTCTCCGAGATAAATCGGCTGGTTCATCCGGACTGCTTAAACCTCGTGACGGATCTGGCTCTTATCGCGGTTGTTGGAAGAGGCATGAAGGAGACCAGAGGTACTGCAGGCCGTATATTTTCCGCCCTTGCCCATGCCCACATAAATGTGCGCATGATCGACCAGGGCTCCTCAGAGCTAAACATTATCATCGGTGTGGCAAATAAGGATTTTGAAAACGCTATCAGAGCTATCTATGATATTTTTGTGACAACCCAGATTTGAATCTAAAAGAAGCGGAGCTGTGAAACGATGAGAGATCATTTTTTCATGGCTCTTTTTAATTTTATAGTAAGCGCTTTATAATCACCTGGGTAGTAACTGCCTGCCTTTTATGAAATACTTACGGTACTTGGAGTATTTTGCTTCAAGTATAGCAGAAGACATTGTGGGAAGGTAGCCGGTGTTTTATTGGGAGCTTACGAAAGAATTCTGTGCAGAGTGATTGAAATAGGCCATAATTTATGAAATAAGAGCTTGACAAATTTATGATCCATGATATTATAAATACATAACGAAGGTATCTAAAAAAACAAAGGTGACTTACATGGCAAGAAATAAGTATCCAGAATTAACGGTCGAGAAAATTTTGGAGGTCGCAAAAAGACTTTTTCTGGAAAAAGGATATGAGCAAACCACAATTCAGGATATAGTTGATGAACTGGGAGGGCTAACTAAGGGGGCAATATATCATCATTTTAAATCAAAAGAGGATATTATGAATGCTTTGGGTGATAAAATGTTTTTGAATAATAATCCGTTTATTGATGTTGAAAGACGTGATGATTTAAATGGACTTCAAAAGCTTCAGAAAGCCATGTTGTTAAATCAAGAGGATTCTGATCGCTCTACATTATCCAGAAAAGCTATTCCATTATTAAATAATCCTCGTATTTTGGTTGGGATGCTTGAGTCTCAGCAGAAATATTTAACTCCAGCTTTTGAAAAACTGATTAATGAAGGAATAGAAGATGGCTCTATTAAGACACAGTATGCCAAAGAGTTATCAGAGCTTTTACCTATATTAGAATTATGGCTTATGCCGTCTGTGTTTCCGGCAACTGAGGAAGAGATACATCATAAGGTGTTATTTATTAAAGAACTATTTGACAGCATGGGAGTGCCTATATTTAATGAAGAAATTTCGTCTATGATTAATACGGTTATGGATAAAACGCAAAAATAAAATTGCCTTCAGGCAGTTTTATTTTTACACGAATACATACATTCGTAATGTATCAAAAAAGGGGGGGAACTAATGTCATCTGAATTTGTAATAAAAACGGATCACTTGTCCAAAGATTTTGGAGAAAAAAGGGTTATCAAAAATTGTAACATGAATGTAAGGCGAGGAAGTATATATTGCCTGGTTGGAAAAAATGGCGCAGGGAAAACCACACTATTTAAAATTTTATTAGGATTAACCTCAGCCAGCCATGGTAAGGCAAAAATTTTAAATACGTATAGCAAAGTGGGGAATTTAGATGTTTTACGCAGAACGGGGAGTATTATAGATAATCCTGTTTTTTATGAGAGCCTTTCGGCAAAACAAAATTTAAAAATTCATTTGGGATATATGGGGATTAGGGATGATGATAGAATTGAAAAGATATTAGTAAAGACTGGATTACAAGATGTTACTCATCAGCCTGTATCAACTTTTTCTACGGGAATGCGGCAAAGATTGGCGCTTGCTAGAGCCATCATACATGAACCGGAATTGTTGATACTGGACGAGCCAATAAATGGGATGGATCCTTTAGCTATAAGAGAGATGAGAGAGCTTTTTCATAAGCTATCAGATCAAGGAACAACTATTTTAATGTCTAGCCATCTGCTTTTGGAAGTTGAAATTGTTGCAGATTATATTGGCATTCTTGATAATGGAACGTTAAAAGGTGAAGTCAAAACAAAAGACGTAAAAAAGAGTTTCCCGGGGAGTTTGGAAGATTATTTTATAAAGGTTGTTCATGAAGGAATAGGAGTATGAAAATAAATAGACTAGTGCTTCTCGAAATTGAGAGGAATAAATTAAGGCCATATTATATCGCTGCGTTTATAAGTGATCTATGCCTGCTGGGATTTATATATTTGATGGCGGCGATTCCTAAAATGGATCCATATGATAGTGATACAGAATTATTTAATTCCTATTCTTTTGTAATAGGTCTGACTATGGTAGTGATGATGGGAATATTTATAATCATATCTGCGACCATATCTTCAAAGATTATTGTAGATGAATATAGAGAAAGAAAAGCGATAATGTTATTTTTATACCCGATTAGTCGCAAAAAGATTTTGGAAGCAAAAATAATATTGGTACTTGTATTTACTTCCGTATTGATGGTGCTTAGTGGCGTATGTATTTTTGCTGTTTTTTTTATAACTGAGAACATCTATCCAATTTGTGTTGATACTATAACTATAGAATTAGTGGTAAGAAGTATTAGGGACTTAATTGGCTATGCAGTTATAGCAGGATGTTGTGGAGTGGTGTCAAGCTGGATAGGAATCATGAAAAAATCACCGATCGGAACGGTAATAGCTTCATGCATTATCATGATTATAGTATGCCAGATGTCGGCTATGACATTTTTCTCAAAGGAGACAATGATGCTGCTTATGGTACTGTTAGGGTGTGTTTCCATTTCTGCTGTGGTCAGTTTGAGGAGTCAGGTGGAAAAAATGGAAGTTTAGCATTAATAATGGTGTTTCTTCTGCTGGGATATTAAATATTTTGGCAGATGTATACATAGCGGAGCTACTTACTTAGGTATTGTAGTTTCCAGAAAAAAAGGAGGAGGTGAATCTTATGAAGAATATTACAGTTCGTCGTGCTGTTAAAGTTGATGCTACAGCATGGTGGATCGTCTTCTAAGAGACATCCAATAGTTTTGCATATTGGCTAAGCCGAGATATAACCGGCTTAGCCATATGTATACTTGAGAAAATCTGATGGAGGAAGAAGAATGAAAATTAAATACAACAGGCCCAGGATTAAACCAATATATCCAGTGTATAGATTAAATCCACATGAATTCAGGATAGGAGCACAACTTGGCATCACCGCAGAATTTGGTGATCCGGAAGGACAGTTATGGGAATTGGCATCAAGACTGGATGGGAGGCCAGTTATGACTGTTGTAGAGGAAGTAAAGTCAGTGTTTCCGGAATTAACGAGCGAAGATGTGATTGAAGGAATTCAGCTGTTAGATGATGAAGGTTTTGTGGAAGAAGCTATGCCGGAGAAAGAATCTTGTTTGCCTGTCCGCTATGTTTCAAATGTAAATTATTTTAGTAGATATATTGGGAGCGATGGAAATAGATATGCTCCACAAGAAATAATAAGAGAAACTACGATTCTCCTATTAGGGTTAGGAGGCGGTGGCTCAAATATTCTTACAATGCTGGCTGGAATCGGACCTAAAAAAATAATAATTGCCGATTACGATAATGTGGAAGAAAGTAACTTAGGGCGGCAACTGTTATATAAGGAAGCTGACATAGGACGTCCCAAAGCGGAGGCAGCAGCAAAAGCTGTATCTGAGATGAATAAAGATATTGTTATCGAAGCGCATAATAAAAAAATTGAAAAACCAGAAGACGTGCTGGAAATGATTGAAGGAGTGGATTTGGTGATTTGTGCCATTGATGAGCCGCCATTTCTAGCACAAAGAATTGTAAACGAAGCTATTGTTAAGGCTAAAGTTCCATGTGTTTTTGGGGCATCTCAAGTAAGTCGGGGCAGAGTCTTTACAGTAAAGCCAGGGGAAACGGGGTGTTTTGATTGCTTAAATCTTCATTACAGTATGAATGATCCGCAATTCATTGAACAGTTCGTGGCGTTTAGAAATATTAATTTTGCACCGCCGACTATTGCTTATGCACCTGCAATTTTCCAGCTTACGGCAGCCATAGTAGACGAAGCTGTACGTGTTATAACAGGATATGCAACACCACGCAGTTTGGGAACACAGTATGAAATTAATTTTGAAGATGGATCATCATTTCAGCATCCTTCCTGGCCACGTTACGCAGGACAGTGCCCGACTTGCGGAAAAGGGAAAAAGGAAGACTGGGAGATATTTAAGTATTATGAGAAGAAGTAAGGCTAAAAAATCGTAAAATGAAAGAAAAAAATTCTTTGAAACCCATATTTTCGAGAAAATTAAAAAATGGGAAATATGTTATTTTAGCAGCAGACTCTGAACCGCTAGTTGTTGACGAGGAAGCTGTAAATCAAATGAATCAAGATATAAATATACTTGGAGAATGCGATGAAGAAATAATTTCTGTATTTAGAGATAGCGGTTTTTTTATTACCTCTATTACTGATGATGTTACTATCCCGGAAGAAGGCAAAGCACTTAATTGGAAGATGGCTCGATATGGATTGTTTGTGTGCGCTCTTATCTCAGTAATAGGAGTTATTTTGACTATTCCGATTGTGGGGATTCCATTTGGGAATCGAATTATAGCTGATACTGTCCCATTATGGAAATCAATTATATATATGATTTTTGTATCAGTTGCAACTACGGCGATTCATGAAATTATGCATATGATATTTGCGAAGACATTGAAAAAAAGAACCGGGGGATTAAAAGTAAAATTGAGAGGATCTGTGGCAACTGTTTCTATGACGCATATATGGAATTGGTCACTGATAGGGAGATTATCTTCTGTATCAGCGGGAATAGTATCTGATTTATTGCTGTTATTTATATGCTCCATATTTCGTTTATATTATGAACATTGGGGGTTAGCAGCCGCGGCTTCAATACTGTGGGTGAGGATTTTATGGCAATTCCGTTTTAACAGAAAAAGTGATGGACGTTTGATGGCTATGGTGGCTTTAGATAATCCTATAATTTCCATAGATGACAATGATGAATTTGTCAGTAAGAAAGAGATTTTTATATGGAAATTACTGACAGGGATTGGAGCTGCCGTAGAAGTAATAATAGTGATTGGTTGGATTATTCCTTTTGTGCTCAATATATTCTTTCATAGTAGCAGCATAGTTTGAACAAGGAGAAAATTTATGAACAGAGATGATTTGATTATTGATTCACTCAGCAAAACATATAAAAAGGGAAAAGTAAAAGCCAATAATAATATATCTTTAAAAATACATCCGTCAGAGATTACCGCCTTAATAGGGCATAACGGTGCAGGAAAGACAACTTTGTTGAACCAAATAGTAGGGAACACTAAGCCGGATAAGGGAGATATCTCATATAATGGTATATCTTTCGTAAGAAATTCGAAGACAGCAAGAGAAGTGGTATCTATGATGCCACAATTTCAGGCACCACTTGAAGGGGTGACATTAAAGCAATCTGTAGAGGCAATATTGAGAATTAAAGGTGCATCAAAGAAAGAAGCGCAATTATACACTGAAAAAATATTGAAATATTTGGACATTGAACAATGGGCAGATAGATCGGGAAATAATTTGTCAGGAGGATTACAGCGTTTAACATCATTTGCTATGGCAGTCGCGTATCCGTCTGACATTATTTTACTTGATGAACCTACCAATGATATTGACCCGGTACGGAGAAAATTAGTATGGCAATATATGAGAAAACTTGCAAAAAACGGTCATATAGTTTTTGTGGTGACACATAATTTACTTGAGGTGGAGCAATATACTGATCGATATATTTTGCTAAACAAAGGAGAGGTGATCAGGGATTCTTCTACTTCGGATATCAGCAAAGACTTTGGACTAAATATGATGATTGTTATTTTCCGTACAATGGATGATATGGACGAACTTCCTATCCACGAAACTTGTAAGATCCAGGAAGATCAAATGCAGGTAATGATGATATTGTCCGAGGAACAGATTCAAGATGCAATAGATTGGGTGATGACGCTTATAAAGCAGGGAAAAGTTCTGAACTATAAACTTACATCTGCCTCACTAGATGAATTGTATGGAGGAATGGTTGATGAATGATGAAGTGATGTTATCAAGAAAAGAAGCCTCTTATTCAAAAAAACTCTGTGGAGTAATAAGGTGGAGTTTGATAAGGCATAAATATTTAGTGCCGGCTTTTAGTTTGGCGCAAGCGGCTTTTGCAATTGCAATAATCTATGGAATGGCGCTATTTCTCCCGGAAATTGGTAAAGAGGATGCTGTTTATTTATCGTCTGGAGCTCTCACATTAGGAATTATTGCTGTTGGTTGCGTACTTGCACCGCAAATTGTAAGTGAAGCAAAACAGAATGGAGTGTTTGCATACCAAAGAACTCTTCCAGTCTCCAGAAGTTCGATTCTTTTAGGAGATATT
This sequence comes from uncultured Lachnospiraceae bacterium, assembly GCA_964648695.1. GTDB lineage: Bacteria > Bacillota > Clostridia > Lachnospirales > Lachnospiraceae > UBA4292. Next base: position 8,009 of record CAZYLH010000045.1, read on the forward strand.
ATCATATGGGAGATAGCTGCATTGCCAGGAATCATTATAGGGTGTGTAGCAGCAGTGATGCGATTTAATGTAATCTTAGATATATCAATATCGAGCTGTTTAGTATTTTTGATTGCCCAATTTACAACAATTTGTATTGGATTTTGCATTGCTTATTGGTTCCCACCTAATGCAATGGCATTAGTAACTCAAATCATTATGATTGGCGGTCTTTTATTTTCTCCTATCACTTATCCGGTAGAAAGGCTTCCTGAATGGACTACTTATATTTATCAGGTGTTGCCATTTGTGCCGATAAGTAATTTAATACGATCATCATTATTTCACTTAAATAACATATCCATATATGATATTCTGGTTGTGATTGCATGGGCTTTAATGACTTTTGTGCTGTCTTTTTTCGCGTTGTCAAAAAAGGATTGATTTTGCAAACGGGACATTTACGCTTGAAGATATAGAGTAAGAGCTTTATAATTACCGGGTAGCAATTTATAACCTCAAGGACAGACTAATGCCTTGAGGAAAGCTATCCGGTATTTTATTTAGCGCTTACGATTGGAGTGTTGATATGGAAAAGAGAATGATGGACATGTCCATACTTGGCTTTGGGTGCCTGCGCTTTCCTAAAAAAGGAGGCAAGGTAGATGTAAGGGAAGTGGAGCGGGAGATCCTCTATGCCTTGGAACACGGGGTAAACTATTTTGACACAGCTTATGTGTACGGAAGCAGCGAGAAGGTTTTGGGGGATATCATTAATAAAAATGGCATACGCGACCGCATGATTCTTGCCACAAAGCTCCCCCACTATCTTATGCGCTCTTTAGAGGGTGCGGATAGACTTTTTAACGAACAGCTCACAAGACTTCAGACGGATTATATCGACAACTATCTTATACATATGCTGCCGGATATAAATATCTGGAACTCACTGGTAGAGATGGGGATTGTAAAATGGCTTGAGGATAAAAAGGCGCAGGGTACGATAAGGCACATCGGCTTTTCCTATCACGGAAATACAGAAAATTTTATTAAGCTCCTAGATGCATATGACTGGGAATTTTGCCAGGTGCAGTATAACTATATGGATGAGCATACGCAGGCTGGAAGGGCGGGCGTGCGCTATGCATGGGGGAAGGGGATCCCTGTTATCATTATGGAACCCTTACGCGGAGGTCGCCTTGTAAACGGACTGCCGCAAAAAGCGCAGGAGGTATTTGAGAAGATGGAGCCCTCACGCAGCCCGGCGCAGTGGGCGCTTGACTGGCTCTGGGATCAGCGCGAGGTGGCATGCGTGCTCTCCGGCATGAATTCTATGCAGATGCTAGAGGAAAATATCGCCACAGCTAATGAGGCGCGGGTGGGGATGCTTACCGATGAGCAAAAGCAGATGTTAGAGAGGGTGAAGGAGACTATAAACGAGCGAATTAAAGTTCCTTGTACGGGCTGCGGATACTGCCAGCCCTGTCCTTTTGGCGTTGATATTCCCGGGGTTTTTAGGTGCTTTAATGAGCGCTATACGGATGATCACAGAACTGCGCTTTTAGAATACCTGAAATGTACAACCTTTAAGGCGACGCCAACATATGCATCACTGTGCAAAAAATGCGGAAAGTGCGAAGCGCACTGTCCACAGGGGATTGCCATCAGGCGTGAGCTTGAAAATGCCCAAAAGGGGCTTGAGACTCCCATTTTTCGCGTGGCTGATATGGGCTGTAAATTGATTTTTAGGAAAAGCAGGCATAAAGAACAACCTTGACGAGAAAACTTTCCGTTTGTCAATGGCGGGGGTGGATTTTGCGAAAAAAGGCGGGGGAGAGAGGAGACATTTTAACAGTATATTCTCACATTAATCTATGTAAGTCCGGTGGTATTCTTGTTATCATGCCTTATAAGAGAACCTGTTTTACACAGATAATTCCATTAAGGAGGTTACACTATGTCCATTGTCTACCACGAATCCCCGAAAGAATTCCATCTTTACAACCGTTCCCTAAGCTACATACTTTGCGTGTTGCCAAACGGCCAGCTCGGACAGCTCTATTACGGCAGTTGTTTGCGTGAGCGCGCCAGCTTTGCCCAGTTTTCGGAGAGCTCCTGCCGCTCAATTTCCTCTGCCCCGCTGCGGGACCGCCCGGATTTTTCCCTGGAGTTTACCCGTCAGGAATACCCCAGCTTTGGCACCACGGATTTTCGCCAGCCTGCTTTTGAGATCTTGCAGGAGAATGGCAGCCACATCAGCGACTTTGTCTATTCAGGTCACAGGATCTATGACGGAAAGCCAGACATGCCAGGCCTCCCACACTCCTATGTGGAGGATGGCAGCGAGGCCGAAACGCTTGAGATATATCTGACCGATACCGTCACGGGGGTGGAGCTTACGCTGTACTACACCGTGTTTGAAGATCATGCCGTCATCGCCCGCAGCGCAAAATTTGAGAACAAAGGCTCACAGACCCTGCGCTTAAACCGGGCCATGTCCATGAGCGTGGACTTTTATGACTACAACTTTGAATGGATGCAGTTTTCCGGCGCATGGGGCAGGGAGCGCGCTCCCAAGGTTCGGCCGCTGGAGATGGGCGTGACGGCCGTTGAGTCCATGCGCGGCCATTCCAGCGCCCATCAGAACCCCTTTGTCATTTTGAAGCGCCCCGCCACCACCGAGGACAGCGGCGAGGCCTACAGCTTCTCCTTTGTCTACTCGGGCAACTTCCTGGCCCAGGCAGAGGTGGACACGTATGGCGCCACCCGGTTTTCCATGGGAATAAACCCCAGGGAGTTTTGCTGGAAGCTGTTCCCCGGAGAAACCTTCCAGACGCCGGAGGTGTTGATGGCCTATACGGATAACGGTTTGAACGACCTATCCCAAACCCTGCACCGACTGCTCCAAAAGCGGGTGGTTAGAGGGCCTTGGCGCGAGAAAGGCCGCCCCGTCCTGCTAAACAACTGGGAGGCCACCTGCATGGACTTCACAGAAGAATCCGTGCTGGAGATTGCCAGAAAGGGCGCACAAGTGGGCGTCGAGCTGTTTGTGCTGGATGACGGCTGGTTTGGAAAACGAAACGATGACACCTCAGGCCTTGGCGACTGGTTTGCTGACAAGTCCAAGTTGCCAGGCGGCGTTAAGGGACTGGCGGATAAGATTAACGCTATGGGTATGCAGTTTGGCATCTGGATTGAGCCGGAGATGGTCAATGAGGACTCGGAGCTGTTTAGAACCCATCCGGAGTTCGTCCTGCACACCCCGGAGCGCTCCATGAGTCTGGGGAGGAATCAGCTGGTTTTGGACTTCTCAAACCCCGAAGTTGTGGACTACATCTATCAGATGCTGGAAAAGGCCTTTGATGGGGCCAACATCTCCTATATCAAGTGGGACATGAACCGCTCCATTACGGAGTGCTACTCAAAGCACTGGCCCGCAGACCAGCAGGGGGAGGTCTACCACCGCTATATTCTGGGTGTCTATTCGCTCTATGAGAAGCTGCTGGCCAAGTATCCAGGCCTTCTCATCGAATCCTGTGCCAGCGGCGGCTGCCGCTTTGACGTCGGCATGCTGTACTACGCGCCCCAAGCGTGGTGCTCGGACGATACCGACGCCGCG
>CAZYLH010000046.1:0-2886 GCA_964648695.1 uncultured Lachnospiraceae bacterium
AAAAAAGGAAATCTCTTATTTACCGGTTCTTCCGGCTGCGGAAAAACCTTTCTGTCACACTGCATCGCCAAGGCAGTTATGGATCAGTACTATAGCGTGGCGTACTTAACTGCCACCAGGCTCTTTGATCTGTTCAGAGAGGAACAGTTTCGTCAGGATGATGACCCCGAGGCCGATCTTAACCAATACGTCTATGACTGCGATCTTCTAATCTTAGACGACCTTGGCTCTGAGATCTCAAACAGCTTTACCAACTCCAAACTCTTTACATGCCTAAACGAGAGATTGTCCAGAAAAAAGGGAACCATCATCTCCACAAATCTGTCGCTGGCAGGAATTAGAGACACATACTCTGACCGGATCTATTCACGCATCATCGGAAACTATGAGTGTTTCCCCTTTTACGGGCAGGATATCAGACTTCTAAAGCGATACAACAAAATAGATTAACTTTTCTGGGAGGAATGATCATGAAGCAGAGTGATGATTTGCTGCGCACCATACCGCTTGGGCCGCTGGCTCTGATTCCCCTAAACAGCTGCGCTAACATGGGTGAGCGCATCAACGAATACATCGTAGAATGGCGCAAGGAGCGCAATAATGAATATCATGATTTGATGTCCTTTAACGGTTATCAGCGGGATAATTATATTATTCCAGCACAGACCCCCCGCTTTGGCTCTGGAGAGGCAAAGGGCGTCATCAACGCTTCCGTTAGAGGAGACGATGTCTTCCTCCTGGTGGATGTATGCAACTACAGTCTGACTTACAGCCTCTGCGGCAAAGTCAATCACATGTCCCCAGATGATCACTTCCAGGATTTAAAGAGAATGATAGCGGCTGCGGGAGGAAAGGCAAAGCGCATCAACGTGATAATGCCCTTTCTGTACGAGAGCAGACAGCACAAGAGAACCGGCAGAGAATCCATGGACTGCGCGCTGGCTCTGCAGGAGCTTGTAAAGATGGGCGTTTCAAATATCATCACCTTCGACGCCCATGATCCCAAGGTGCAAAATGCCATTCCGCTTTCAAGCTTTGAAAATGTGCCCTGCATTTACCAGTTTTTAAAGGCGCTTGTCCGCGCCGTTCCGGATATAGTCTTTGACAAGGATCACATGATGATCATCAGCCCGGATGAGGGCGGCACCAGCAGGGCGATATACTACGCAAACCACCTCGGCGTGGATATGGGAATGTTTTATAAGCGCCGCGACTACACACGCTTGATTGACGGGCGCAACCCTATAGTGGCACATGAATTTCTCGGCTCGTCCGTGGAGGGACAGGACGTTTTGATTATTGATGACATGATCTCCTCCGGGGATAGCATGCTAGATGTCGCAAAAGAATTAAAACGCCGAAAGGCAAAGCGCGTATTTGCGCTCTCAACCTTCGGCCTCTTTACCAACGGTCTGGCAAAATTTGACGCCGCATACCATGACGGCATCATCGACTACCTTTTGACCACAAACCTCATCTACCAGACCCCGGAGCTTCTCTCAAAGCCCTACTACATAAATGTGGATATGAATAAATATATTGCTCTAATCATCGAGCATTTAAATCACAATGTCTCCTTGCATTCTCTCTTAAATCCGACAGACAGAATTAATCGACTGCTGATAGAGCATAGAAAACACCTATCTTAACCTCAATAATACGCTAAAAAAAATCATCCAAACCGCCGCCTCTAAAAGCAGTGATCTGGATGGTTTTTTATTCATTAAAAATCTTTTTTTCTCTTCCCTGACAGGTAAGTATTAGCACCTGGCGGTCTGATGCGCGAAGCAGCTCCATAGCCCTTTTTGTTCTCTGATCATCATAAAAGGCAAATGTGTCATCTAAGAGAAGCGGCATAACTACGTTCGGGCTTAGACACTCGGCGGCAGCTAAGCGGATGCTTAAATATACCTGCTCTATGGTGCCCCTGCTAAGCTTATCTAAGGGCACTAAGCGGTTTTGGGCTCTTAAAAAAACTCCGTCCGCTCCCTTTAGCAAAAGCTCAGTGTAGGTGCCCTCTGTAAGCTTTTCTATATAGCCAGAGGCCTTCTCATTCATCTCATCACCAAAGGTGTCCTGTATTTTTTCCGCCCCGACAAAAATATTTTCCAGTGCTAAGCTCACCGCCTTAATTTCATCTCGCAGCCGCTCATTGCTCTTGCAAAGCGAGGTGGCTATGGCAAGCTGTACCTTTTGGGCGTTTAGGCGGTTTACCGTCTGCTCCTGCTCCCATTCAAGCCGCATGATCTCCTTTTCAAGCTCCTCATTTTTTGCGTGAAGCGCACCATAGCCTTCCTCATCATCCTGTGTCAGCGCGCCAAGAAGCTGGTCTCTCTTACTCTCCACGGTGTCCAAAGCCATGGCCGCCTCTTTAAAGCGAAGATTCTTATCAGCCAGCAGTCGATAAAAGCTAAGGTGTCTTTTATGCTTCCTTTTAAGGTGCATAGCCAGTAAAATGAGCATTATACTTAAGCCTAGCGCCACACACCCAAGGTATAGACTCCAGGATGCCCCCTTTCCAATAAGGGGAATAAGTCCCACATAGCAAAAAAAGCTCAGGATGGCAAGAATGAGAACTACAATTCCAATTGCAAAAATCCCCGGCGGTGGAGATGCCATAGATATGGAAAGCTTTGCATCCTCAAAATCCGACTCCCCAAAGAGATCAATCCCCTTTTCAAGTTGCCCCCTTGCGCCATCACGCGCCTTTTGCCAACGCTCCTTTTCGTGTAGAAGACGGGAATGCTCCTGGTTGATATCCTCCATCTGTTTTTTCAGCTGATCTCTTTCCTGCAGCTTTTCAGAAAATTCCTCGTACTCCCTAGCACGACCTTCTTTTAGCTCTTCTTCAAGCCTGCTGGCCTTTTCTATCTGCGAAAAAAGCTC
>CAZYLH010000046.1:2986-5345 GCA_964648695.1 uncultured Lachnospiraceae bacterium
TAGGCGTTATCCTTTAAAAAGCTTCTCTGAAGCAGATATGTGTGACCGCCCTCCTCAAAGCGCATACTTCCGCCGTAGCTTTCAGTATTATCCCATGGCAGATAGTGGTCGTAAATCCGCTGCTTTCTTTCGCTCCCCTCCAGTCCGTAAAACATGGCGAATATAAAGCTGTGGATCGTGCTCTTTCCCGCCTCGTTTTTTCCCTGGATAATGTTCATGCCCGGCAAAAGCTCCACGGTCTTATCATGAAATTTTCCAAAATCTTTCAGATTAAGCTCCAGTAATTTCATTTCAAACCTCCAAGCAGTGCCAACACGCCATACTCAAGCGCTTTTTTTGTCACTTCACCCTGATCCTGATATGCCCTCATGCGCTCAATATAATTTTCGATGAGATCTCCTCTGTGTTCCCTCAAAATCTCCTCTATATTCAGCTCCCGGTGAGTCTTATCAACAATTTCCAGTATATTTCCCGCCGCCATCAAAGCGTCCTTGTCGATATCATCGCCGGCAATGGCACTCCCTTTTAGCGTCAGCGTAAATATATTTGAGCTCCCCTGCGCCGCCAAATTCTGGCGCAGCTGCTCCAAAAGAGAATATGTGGTGGAGTTTAAGTGTATTGTAAGCTCCATCCTCTTATAGCTCCTTCTTGCAATAGGAATTAGCTTAAGGCTTGTGCCCTCAGGGGTAATCTCTCCTAAGATATATCCATGATCTCCCTCTTCTGTAGGGCTTAAGGGCTCCGGACTTCCGGCATAGGCACACTTTTCATGCTCCCAAATTTTGCTCGTATGAAGATGCCCTAAGGCGATGTAGTCAAAGCCCGCCGCGGCCAAAAGGTGACGTCTGATGGGAATGTGATCATCGTCTCCTCCATGCGCAAGGAGAATCCGATATGTATCGCCAGAATCCGGTGAGATATCATCATAGATGGGCTTAGTGATATGGCTATGGGCATAGCTCATCCCCCAAACTTCCGCGTCCAGAAAAGGGAAATACAGCCGCTGCGGCTTTTCACCGAGGAAAAAGTGAACATGCTCCGGCCATGTATATGATGAGTAGGCATCTTTTTCCCGCAGATAATCCGCATCACCCGCCATCCACACAACCTGAGTTCTGTCAAGCCTGCTAAGGTGATATTCCACCTGCTGAAGCTCCTTTTTTAGGGGCTGCCTGTCAAACATGTCCCCGGCAATCAGCAAAAGGTCTGCTCTCTCCCTGTTGCAGGCATCACATATATCCGAAAAAGTGTCCCACAGCTCCTTTTCTCTAGCTTCAGACCATGGCCTGCCCGCGTCAGGTAGCGCCCCTAAGTGCATATCCGCCATGTGAATAAATTTCATAAGACAGCTCCTTTATCAAAGCTCGCAGTTGTTTACAGTTCTTGGGAATGGTATCACATCTCTTATATTTCCCATACCTGTCACATACATCACTGCCCGCTCAAATCCCAGACCAAAACCCGCATGGCGCACAGAGCCAAACTTACGAAGATCAAGGTAGAAGGCATAGTCCTCCTCCGATAGCCCCAGCTCGCTCATTCTGTTTACCAGCTTTTCGTAATCATCCTCACGCTGACTTCCGCCGATGATCTCGCCGATACCTGGAACCAGACAGTCCACTGCCGCAACGGTTTTTCCGTCCGGATTTAGCTTCATATAAAACGCCTTGATCTCCTTAGGATAATCCGTCACAAACACGGGGCGCTTAAAGATTTCTTCTGTCAAGTAGCGCTCATGCTCCGTCTGAAGATCCGCTCCCCAGCTAACCTTATACTCAAACCTTTCATTGTGCTCTGCAAGCAGGCGGATGGCCTCTGTGTAGCTTACCCTGGCAAACTCACTGTTTACCACATGGTTGAGCCTGTCTAAAAGCCCCTTGTCCACAAAGTTGTTAAAGAAATTCATCTCCTCCGGCGCGTTCTCTAAAACATACCTGATAATGTATTTTAGCATGCTCTCCGCCAGATCCATATCATCGTTTATATCCGCAAAGGCAATCTCCGGCTCGATCATCCAAAACTCCGACGCGTGACGGGTTGTGTTGGAATTTTCCGCTCTAAATGTTGGCCCAAAGGTGTAGATATTTCTAAAAGCGCATGCATACGTCTCCCCGTTTAGCTGTCCGGAAACCGTCAGGTTGGTAGGCTTTCCAAAAAAATCCTGACTGTAGTCTATGCTCCCGTCCTCATTTAGCGGAATATTCTTTAAATCCAGAGTTGTCACCTGAAACATCTCTCCAGCACCCTCGCAGTCGCTTCCGGTTATCAGGGGCGTGTGCACATATACAAAATCTCTCTCCTGGAAGAACTGATGAATGGCATACGCTAAAAGGGAGCGAACCCGAAAGACCGCCTGAAA
>CAZYLH010000046.1:5445-9368 GCA_964648695.1 uncultured Lachnospiraceae bacterium
TCATGGATCACCACCTGCAGGGGCTCAAAAAAAGTTCCGTCATGCAGCACTAAAAAGCCAAAGCTTTTGGAATCTCTGATACTCCTGACCCAGCCGCCAACGCTGACCTGCTTATCTATATAGCGCTCCCTGTTTCTGTATATCTCCCTTACCGTTACCAAATTCATAACCATTCCTCCATGAATACCATCTCTTAACATGCAAAACGCCGGACAGCGTGTATAAAACATACACGCTGCCCCGCCGCATTACGTCTATAAATTAGTATTCCATAACCTTCTCTTCACCGTTCATCACACGGATCGCGCCCTGCGCAAGCGCCAAAAGCTCGTCCTCGCCGGGATATACAGTGATGGGAGCAATCCAGCCCGCCCTCTCCATCAGCACGTCCGCTACAATCTTGTTATAGGCGATTCCTCCTGTCAGGATGATCTGATCCACCTTTCCCTTTAGAACCGTCGCAGCGGCGCCGATATCCTTTGCCACCTGATAGAGGAAGGCATCAATCAGGTTTGCAGCATCTGAATTCCCCTCATTTGCCAGCTTCACCAGATCTCTCATATCATTGGTTCCTGCATAGGCGTTAAAGCCGCCATTACCGACCAGCATCTTCATCACCTGCTTTTGATTAAACTGGCCAGAAAAGCAAAGCTTTACCAGATCTCCGCTTGGAACGCCTCCCGCTCTCTCCGGCGAGAATGCTCCTTCTCCGTCAAGGGCGTTATTCACATCCACAACTCTGCCGTTCTTGTGCGCTCCGACAGAAACGCCGCCTCCCATGTGTACGACAATCAGATTTAAGCTTTCATAGGAAACTGCGTTCTCCTTAGCATAACGCTTTGCAACCGCCTTTTGGTTCAGTGCATGAAAGACACTTCTCCTGGGGATTTGGGGCACACCTGAATAGCGGGCCACGGGCTCCATCTCATCCACAACCACCGGGTCAACTATATAAGCCGGAACGCCTATGGAATCAGCTATCTCTCTGGCAAGGATACCGCCTAAGTTTGAGGCATGCTGACCCTGTCTGCCGATCTTTAAATCCTCCAAAAGCTCATCGCTCACCGCATAGGTTCCGCCGGGGATTGGCTTTAGCAGTCCGCCGCGTCCCACAACCACATCAATGGTCTTTAAATCCATATTCTTTTCTGTAAGGGCGCGCAGAACCATCTCTTTTCTAAAATCCTTCTGCTCCACGATAAGCCCATATGGCGTCAGCTCCTCTGTGCTGTGGCGAATGGTCTCCTCTAACACCTGATTTTCATCCTCATACACTCCGATCTTTGTGGAGGTAGAACCGGGATTTATGATCAATATTCTATACATGTTCAGCACTCTCCCTCATCGTTTGATATTGTTTGCTACCACTGCGGCCAGAGCGATGGAATTTACCTTTGTCTCAAAATCATCAGACCTGGAGGTGAGTATAACCGGAGCCTTCGTTCCCGTGAGAATGCATCCATTTGTGACCTTTGCCGTGTGCACCAGTGTTTTGTACACGAGATTTCCCGAATGGATATCGGGGAAGAGTAAAATATCCGCATCGCCCACAATCTTTCGGTCTGTAGCCCCCTTATGCCTTGCAGCCTCCGGGTCAACAGCCAGATCCATGCTCAACGGCCCGTCCACGATACAGCCGGTGATCTTTCCTTCCTCATTCATCCTGGTAAGCTCTGCTCCGTCAATAGTTGCCTGCATCTTGGGGTTTACAACCTCAACCGCCGCTAAGGGAGCAACTTTTGGAAGCGGTATGCCGCATGCGTGCGCCACCTCAACGGTGTTTGCGATAATCTGCGCCTTTGTCGCGAGGTCCGGATAGGGAATGAATGCAACGTCTGTTAAAAACCAGAGCTTCTCATATTGCTCCGACTCAAACACTGCAACATGTGAGAGGGTCTTTTCTGTGCGAAGACCAACCTCTTTGTTTAGCACGCTCTTTAAAAAATTCTTTGTGTCTATCATGCCCTTCATATACATGTCTGCCTTGCCGTCATGTACAAGAGCAACCGCTTTTGTTGCCGCCTCAATCATATCTGTCTCATTGACAATCTCAAAGCCGGAGATGTCCACGCCGCTCTCAGTTGCAATCTCTTTTATCTTAGCCTCATCTCCTACAAGTATAGCATCCGCAATCCCTCTCTGCTTTGCCGCTGTGACCGCCTCTAAAACCGCACCATCCTGCGCAACTGCCACTGCAACCTTTTTCATCCCATACTGTGATACTTTTGAAAGTAAATCATCAAAGCTCTTGCTCATTATTAATCCATCCTTTTTTAACCTATTAAGGCCGTGTGTTTATATACATTGCCCAACTTTTATAGTATCATTTAGTATCTTTTCGGTCAACCCAAAACCTACCAAAAGCTCACAAAAATTGTGTTTAAACTATCAAAATACTCCTGCGCCTCATCCTGCTCTAAGCTGTACGTCTCTCTGGTTGCCGGGTCATAGATCGTAATCTCCGATGATGTATATCCAGTGATAATCAGGGACTCATTTTCCGCTGTAAGACAGAGCACCGGATGTCTCAGATTAATATAATAAAGCAGATATCCTATCTCGCTGCCTGTTAAATTCACCAGATGCTCGCCAAATGTGAGCGTTAACTCCTCATACACCGACTCACACGCCTCTCGCTCTGCACTCTGGGCCACATCGCTGTCGACAACCCCCTCATTCACCCCCGCGTAGATGAAGATGTCAACCCCTCGCTCCAATGAGGTCATAGCCGCCATCACGTCCTCGTATCCCGCTTGCGTCCATGTCATGGTGGGAAGCGTGATGGTAAGGTAGAGATCCCTGGCGTCCCTGTTCCAGACTACCTCTGAGAGATAGCCGTTTTTATAGACTGCGCCCATTCTCGTATATACCGCCTCTATCGCATCCACAAGGCTATCCGTCCTGCTTAAGCTTTCGCCAAAAACGCTTGCCAAGTATTGCTCATCCTCTAAATCCAAAAATGCATCACTTACCTGTGCCCCTTCTCTAAGAAGCATATTTGCCTGCGCAAATGAGACATCTCCCTCTTCTATAGTTCCTATAAGATTGATATAGTAGTAATTTCTCTTTGCATCAGAGGTCGCTATCTTTATCTCAATAAGATCCGTTATCTCTGTCTCCCCGGCAAGAGTTAGCACATCATCTGAAATAGCAGTCCATTCGTCCCCTTCCATCTGATAGCGCGAGAGCGTCACGCCGTTTGACTGTAGTGTTACCTCTCCAATCAATATGTCATCTTTTTCATATACAGCCTGCTCCTCTAAAGCGCCATCCACTATGCAGATCTTGTCATAAAACTGCCAAATTACAAAACCCTCCTTTATGGCCTGTTCTTTGGCCTTCTGTGCGTAAACCAGATCATCGCCGATAAAACCGATGTTTACAAGGTCTCTCTCTCCTACGATGCTCTGCATTATGCCGGTTTTAGTATCCAGCACACAAATCTGCTCATACTGATCCTCATACTGCCATACCGCTACCGCTCCAGATTCGCTCACCATGATAGTGGATATGTCAAGCCCTTCATAGAGGTTTAAAACTTCCGTGCCCGTCAGGTCATAGCTGTAAATACTGTCTCCTAAATTCATGTAAAACAGACCGTCATCCGTAAGCGCGGTGAGCACGCCGTCCTGATCAGATCCGGTAAGCGCGGCATATAGATATTCCCTGCACTCCGCCGCCTCTATGTCATATCCGTAAAGCAAAATTCCTCTGCTGCCCTCATAAGCCCCGCTCTGCATACGTCCCTGCACTGTAAAATAAAGGATATCTTCATATACCCCTAAGAGCCTCACCTCACAGTCACTAGAGCTAAGCCGCGGGTCTAGACGATCCTCTCCGAAAGTAAATACGCATATAAGCGTGTTGTCACTGTAGCTATAATGCCAAACGCCGCCATCCACAGTAAAATATATATTCTCCCC
>CAZYLH010000046.1:9468-11474 GCA_964648695.1 uncultured Lachnospiraceae bacterium
TGCCCTTTCTCCACACTAAGGCCGCCCCATGCGACCAAAGAGACATCCGTGCTGATATTTACAAAGCTTAAATCTGTCCCAGCACTATCACTGTCATAGGAAATGTAGGAGCTTAAAGTGTCCGTATCATTTTCACATGAAGCGTCCGATAAAGACAGCGCAAAACTTAACAGCTCGGACTTGTTTTCAAAGCTGTCATCATCATATTGGCAAACCTTTATGGAATAATAGCTATACGATCCGTCCAAGAGCAAAAGCTCAAGCGTCAAAAGGTATTCCTCATCAAGCTGCGCTAACGTACTCATCTGATACTGCGCCTCCATAGTCTCTTCCCCGGATAAGGTGAGCTCTGTCTGCTCGATAAGTCTTTCACCATCCAGACTGTATAAAAGTGCAGTGGCAGAATCCACCTGTGCGCCGTACGCATATATTTTTAGAGATATCTCGCCATCCTCGCTGACAGGAAGCAAGCAGTCCACAGCCTGCACACTCTCATCCTGGTCGCGATACCCTAAAAGCGTGTTTGTATCCCACCCAAGAAGCTCAAAATAGACAACGGGAAGCGTAGGCGTAGACACCCCCGCATATTGTGCCTCCTCTCTATCCATCCTAAAATTATTCCACATAACCGCCGCGATCACCGCGGCAAATAACAACACCCCCGCAACAACTGCCCATATTACTTTTTTCATATTCTATTCCCATTAAAACTGATCATCAAGGCCGTAAGGCGCTCGATAAGACATATAATCCGAATATCTCAGGGAGAGATTCGCGTTATAATACGGATCTCCCTTTTTCAAAAATTCATTCCAGCTCTTTAAAAAGAGCTTTATCTCTTTCTGGAAACGGCGCAGTCTCTCGCCTTCAAGATCCTGCCCTCTTGATTTTGACTCCGCATGCCACCCCTCACACGCTGGCTGATAGATTATCTTTTCACCCCTGCTAAACACTTTAAGGCAAAAGTCGATGTCGTTAAAGGCTACCGCAAGGCTTTCCTCCATTCCTCCAACTTCCCTATAGAGGTCGGTGCGAACCAAAAGGCACGCGCCCGTCACGGCGCTAAGGCGTCTTGCGCTGTCAGCCTGCTTTAAATATCCCACATCATCCATGGGAAGTCCCACAAAGGAGTGTCCTGCCACATCCTGAAAGCCTACTATCACTCCGCCATGCTGAACTGTCTCATCCTCATAGTAAAGCTTTGCGCCCACAATCCCCACACGATCCCCCATGCCGGTGGATAAAAGCCACTCCACGCCATCCTCGCCGATAAGCTCCACATCATTGTTTAAAAGCAAAAGAAAATCTCCCGTAGCCTCCTTAGCCGCAAAATTGTTGATGGCAGAATAATTAAAGTCATCCTGCCAATAAAGCACACGAATGTCTAAGTCTTTTCTTAGGCTTTCATCAAGCTCAGTCCTCTTAAGAGCTTTCCCGCGCTTTCCCGTCTCAAGCCAGTCATAAAACGCCCAGGTCCTTGGCTCCAAACTGTTGTTTTCTACGATCAGTACCTCTAGCCGATCCGCAATAGTCTGCTTTTGCAGTGATTTTAAGCAGATGAGCAAATCCTCCAGATGATCCTTATTTGGAATGATAACAGAGATCTTTGGTTTTTCCTCCCAGCAGAGCCTAACTCTTCTTGTGCCTGACGGCCCCGCCAAAATTTTTACATTCGAGAGAGTATATTTTTCGTTTTTAGCATTCTCATTTTTGTATATGCGCACGATCTCCTTATCTATCTGCGCATCATAAGCGTTTTTCTTAAAAACCGGCTGATCATATTGCTTTACATGATATAACAACTTTGCCACATGGCCAAAATCCACTCCGTCTCCGGCACATCCCAGCAAAAACTGATAGGACGGCATGTTCATTTTTTCCAAGCCTTCCCCGTAAAGCGTGCTCTTTGCCACATATGCCTCGCCTATATAGTCCCATCCGCACAAAAACTCGGCCGAATAACCCGGCAGCAGATATACCTTATGGCAATCCTCATCCACCTTTTC
>CAZYLH010000047.1:0-8319 GCA_964648695.1 uncultured Lachnospiraceae bacterium
AAGTTTTTTGGAGGAGAAAGCGGATATGTCAGAGGTTTTGGATCGATTTATCAGCACGGAGGAAGAATGAGAAAATTAGCGCTTAGCGATGAGATATTATTGAGCGTGGAGAAGCCTGCCAGATATATCGGCGGGGAGGTGAATGCCGCAAACAAGGATTTTGAGGCGATGGATGTAAACATCTGTTTTTGCTTTCCGGATGTGTATGAGATCGGCATGTCACATCTGGGGATCCAGATTCTCTACGATATGTTTAACCGCTGGGATAAGATATACTGCGACAGGGTATACTCTCCCTGGCCGGATCTGGATGCGATTTTGCGGGATCAAAAGATCCCGCTTTTTGGCGTGGAATCTCAGCGCCCGGTAAAGGATTTTGATATACTCTGCATCACCCTCCAATATGAGATGTGCTATACAAATGTCCTTCAGGTTATCGATCTAAGCCATATCCCTCTGCTCTCAAAGGACAGGGGAGGGGACGATCCTATTGTAATTGGCGGAGGGCCCTGTGCATATAACCCGGAGCCAATCGCGGATTTCTTTGATATATTCTACATCGGCGAGGGTGAGACGAAGTACAAAACCTTACTTGAGCTCTACAAAAATGTTAGAAAGCATGAGGGGGCTAACTGGCGGCAGGAATTTTTGCGTAAGGCAGCTCATATCCCGGGGATGTATGTTCCCTATATATACAAAGTGGAGTACTATGACCATGCAGGGGTGGATGGGGATAATCCCGCGCCAGTGCCAGAGCTAGCCGGAACCATCTCCTCATTTACGCCGATTTATGAGGACGTGCCGGATAGGGTTTTAAAGGAAATCGTCATGGATGTCAGTGACACCTACTATCCGGAGGCTCCCCTGGTGCCGTTTATCCGCGCTACCCAGGACAGGGTGGTTTTGGAGATACAGAGGGGGTGCATTAGAGGGTGCAGATTCTGCCAGGCAGGGATGATCTATCGCCCTGTAAGAGAGAGAAGTTTGGCTTTTTTAAAGGATAAGGCACTAAAGCTTCTTGAAAGCACGGGTTATGAGGAGATTACTCTAAGTTCTCTAAGCTCCAGCGATTACTCCCACCTTGAGGAGCTGGTGCGCTTTCTCATAGAAAATTTTCACGGTCAGGGTGTAAATGTCTCCCTGCCTTCTCTTCGGATCGATGCGTTCTCACTTGATGTGATGAGAAGGGTTCAGGACGTTAGAAAGAGCAGCCTCACCTTTGCGCCGGAGGCGGGTAGCCAGAGGCTTAGGGATGTTATCAACAAAGGCCTGACTGAGGAGGATATTTTAAATGGCGCCGGCATGGCGTTTGAGGGCGGCTGGAACAGGGTAAAGCTTTACTTTATGCTGGGTCTTCCAACTGAGACCGAGGATGATATGGAGGGCATTCCCATTCTTTCTGATAAGATTGCCAGGCGCTATTTTGAGCTTCCAAAGGAGAAGAGAAACGGTCGGGTTCAGATTGTTGCAAGCTCCTCGTTTTTTGTGACAAAGCCCTTCACCCCGTTTCAGTGGGCGAGGATGTGTACCAAGGAGGAGTTTCTTGACAAGGCCCGATATGTGAGAAATAAATTCGGGCAGATGCACAACAAAAAGAGCCTTAAATACAACTGGCATGAGGCGGATGAGACGGTGATAGAGGGAGTGCTTGCAAGGGGGGATAGAAGGCTTGGTGCGGCAATCCTTGCAGCCTACAGAATGGGCTGTATCTTTGATGCCTGGTCAGATTACTTTCACTATGACAGATGGCTTGAGGCGTTTAAAAAGTGCGGTGCCAGCGTTGATTTTTATAATTCCAGAGAGCGCATCTTTGAGGAGATTTTGCCCTGGGATTTTATAGACTGCGGCGTCACAAAGGCCTTCTTGTGGCGCGAGTGGGAGAGAGCGAAAAAAGGAGAGGTGACTGCAAATTGCCGCATGGGGTGTTCTGGCTGCGGGGCGTTAATGTTTGGAGGAGGTGTCTGCTTTGAAGATAAGAGTGAAGTTCGGTAAATACGGCGGATTAAAATTTGTCGGACATCTCGACATCATGAGATATTTTCAAAAATGTATGCGCCGCGCAAAGGTGGACATCCGCTACACAGAAGGATTTTCTCCTCATCAGGTAATGTCCTTTGCTCAGCCATTGGGACTTGGGGTAACCAGTGACGGGGAGTACATGGACATTGAGGTAAATTCCACGGATACCTCCAAGAAAATGATCGAGAGGATCAACGCTGTAAATGTCGATGAAATCCGCATTTACAGCTACAGGCTTCTAGCGGATAGGGCAAAAACCGGCATGGCGATTATCGCCGCCGCTGACTATGAGATCCGCTTTAGATATGGCTGTCCATTTGATCTAAGATCAGCATGGGAGGCTTTTATAGCTCGGGAGCAGATTCTCATACAAAGACAGACTAAATCTGGCTTGGATGAGACGGATATAAAACAGCAGATTTTTGATTGGCGCTTTTTGGAGGACGGTATTTTTCTAAAGCTCTCCTGCGGAAGTGTAAAAAACTTAAAACCTGAGACAGTGATGGAGAGTCTGTATGCTTTTTCTGGCGCTACCCTTGGCCCTCTTGATCTGATACTTCACAGAAAGGAGCTTTACGCGAAGGTTACAGATCAGGACGGGAAGGAGAGGTTTGTGCCCCTAGAGGATATGGGGACAGATATAACAGAGCCTCTGGAGGAAGATAAGTGAAACGAATATTGCTTCGCAAAAATCATCAGATACTTAGCGTATTGCTGGATGATGCAGGCCAGAGCCTTGAGATCGGCTGTTATGATGAGAGTGACGCAGTGGGCCTTGGAAACATTTTGATCTGTCGTGTTAAGGATGTGGCGGAAAATATTAAGGCAGCGTTTGTGGATATCGGCATGGAAGAAAATGCCTATTTGCCTTTCGCTGACCTTGGTGATCACACGGTTTTTACTAAGAAAAATGGAAAGAAGCTGATCGCAGCTGGAGATGAGATTTTAGTGCAGATCGCTCGCGAGCCAATTAAGACGAAGCCTCCTGCCGTCACAACAAAGCTCTCTATTTCAGGAAAGCTCGTTGCAGTGGTGGCGGACGGCAAAAGGGGCGTGAACTTTAGCAAAAAGATAACGGATTTTGAGTTTAAAAAGCGGGTTAAGGCAATTTTTTTAGAGCCCCTTGATGAGCGTTTTTCCATAATTATTCGGACAAATGCCGCATCAGTTAATGAGGCGCAGACACTAGCGGAGGCAAAAAAACTGCAGGGCATCATGAGTGATATATTAAGCCGTGCGCCATATCAGATTTGTCTTACGAGACTTTATGAGGGTTTTCCTGACTGGCTTGCAGAGCTACGGGATACAAGGGATGAGGGCCTTAGCGAGGTGGTTACCGATGATGAGGAGATCTATTCCCAGATATCTGCTGGGAAGGAGCATGTGCTTGGCGAAAAAACTGCTCTAAGACTTTATAACGATCCCGGCTTTCCGCTAATCAAGGCTTATTCCATTGAAAGGCTTTTGCGGGAGGCATTAGCGCAGCGCGTCTGGTTAAAATCCGGAGGATATCTTATCATACAGCCTACGGAAGCTTTGGTGGTGATCGATGT
Organism: uncultured Lachnospiraceae bacterium; assembly: GCA_964648695.1. Lineage (GTDB taxonomy): Bacteria > Bacillota > Clostridia > Lachnospirales > Lachnospiraceae > UBA4292. Next base: position 3,573 of record CAZYLH010000047.1, read on the forward strand.
AAACAGCGGAAAATCTGAATACAAAGGAAAGAATCATGAGGCGGCTTATAAGCTTAATCTAGAGGCAGCAAAAGAGGCTGCCAGGCAGATCCGCTTAAGGAATCTTTCCGGCATTATCCTGATAGATTTTATCAACATGGATGATGAAAAAATGAAGCAGGAGCTCTTAAAAACGCTTGGGATATACCTTAACCGGGACCGCATAAAAACCACGCTTATGGGTATGACAAGGCTTGAGCTAACTGAGATTACCAGAAAAAAGACGCGCAAGCCTCTGTACCAGACGGGAGTGAGTGATTTTTTGGCTTTTTCCTAAATTTTGCTTGACAATTACACAATTTACGGCTATGATTTTTCAGGTATGAAAAGCGCTTCCGTGGCTCAGTTGGTAGAGCAACGCATTCGTAATGCGTGGGTCGCCGGTTCGAGTCCGGCCGGGAGCTTTTTTGGGCAGTATCGAGTCTCTCGATACTGTTTTGCTATAAGCCTTTTTAAAGACGGGAGGAGGAAAAGCATGGAAGGTAAGTTTAAGGTTGGAATTTTAGGTGCCACGGGTATGGTTGGTCAGAGATTTATATCTCTCTTAGAAAACCATCCCTGGTTTGAGGTTGCAGTTGTGGCGGCAAGTCCTCGTTCCGCGGGCAAAACCTATGAGGAGGCTGTGGGAGAGAGGTGGAAGATGACCACTCCTATGCCTGAGGCACTAAAAGGCATGATCGTTAGAAATGTAAACGAGGTGAAGGATGTTGCCTCTCAGGTTGACTTTGTCTTTAGCGCCGTTGATATGACAAAGGATGAGATAAAGGCGATTGAGGAAGCCTATGCAAGGACTGAAACTCCCGTAGTTTCAAATAACAGCGCGCATCGCTGGACGCCGGATGTTCCAATGGTCGTTCCGGAGATCAATCCAGAGCACTATGATATAATTCCTTTCCAGCAAAAAAGACTTAACACCGCGCGCGGCTTTGTGACAGTAAAGCCTAATTGCTCTATCCAAAGCTATACTCCCATGCTTCACGCCATCAAGGAGTTTGACCCGTATGTGGTGGTAGCAACCACCTACCAGGCTATTTCCGGTGCGGGAAAGACCTTTAAGGACTGGCCTGAGATGGAGGGAAATATAATTCCGTATATAGGCGGCGAGGAGGAAAAGAGCGAGAAGGAGCCGCTTAAAATCTGGGGGCATATTGAGGACGGCGTGATTGTCCCTGCGACCTCTCCCATCATCACCACTCAGTGCCTGAGAGTTCCCGTTCTTGACGGGCATACAGCAGCGGTGTTTATGAACCTTAAAAAGAAGGTAAGCAAGGAAGAGATTATAGATAAGTGGGTAAGCTACAGCGCTGAGCCCCAGAAGCTAAATCTTCCGAGCGCTCCCAAGCAGTTTATCCAGTATCTTGAGGAGGATAACAGACCGCAGGTTATGCTGGATAGGGATTTTGAGAATGGCATGGGAGTTTCTGTTGGAAGGCTTCGTGCGGACAGCGTTTATGACTGGAAATTTGTGGGGCTTTCACACAACACCCTAAGAGGCGCAGCAGGCGGCGGCGTACTTTCTGCTGAAATGCTTGTTGCAAAGGGATATATCACAAAGAAATAAAATGTATCGCGGTGCCAAAAAGGCACCGCATTTTTTGATGCCGGAAAATTCACAGAATCTACAAGTTTAAGAAAAAAGGGGTGGAAATTATAGAAAATCACGGTATAATACAGAGTGATGGTCTGAGCGCGGATTTAGCTAGTGCGCTTAGGAAACTTAAATAAAGGAGAAATCGCACTGCGATAAAGTTTAGCGAATGGGTGTGTTACAGACGGTTATGGATATACCGGTCGAGCATCAGAAAAATGTATTTGGCCCCTTTGACATGTACGTAAAAAGGATTGAAAAATCCCTGCATGTGACGGTTATCATGCGTGAGGGAGAGTTAAAGATTATAGGGCCAGAGGCCGCCATTGATGCGGCTAAGAGAGTGTTTCTCACACTGGTTGAGCTTTCCAAAAGGGGGAGCGAGATCACAGAGCAAAATGTAGACTATGCCATCGCTATGAGCTTTAAGGAAAAGGAGAGACAGCTCTTAGAATTTGATGAGGATGTCATCAGCCGGACCATACAGGGTAAGCCCATTAAGCCAAAGACCATGGGGCAGAAGCGCTATGTGGACGCCATAAGAAAAAATATGATCGTCTTTGGCGTTGGACCTGCCGGAACGGGAAAGACATACCTTGGAATGGCCATGGCCATTCAGGCTTTTAAGGCGGATGAGGTTTCAAGGATTATCTTAACGCGACCCGCCATTGAGGCTGGGGAAAAGCTTGGCTTTCTTCCCGGGGATTTGCAGAGTAAGGTAGACCCCTATCTTCGCCCCCTCTATGACGCTTTGTATCAGATCATGGGTGCGGAAAGCTTTCAGCACAATATGGAAAAAGGCCTTATAGAGGTGGCTCCGCTTGCATATATGCGCGGCAGGACGCTTGACAATTCATTTATCATTCTTGATGAGGCTCAAAACACAACGCCCGCCCAGATGAAGATGTTTTTAACTCGCATAGGCTTTGGCTCAAAGGTTATAGTTACGGGAGATTTGACACAGAAGGATTTACCTGTAGGTGTTAGGTCGGGGCTTGACAGTGCCCTTGCTATATTAAAGAATATTGAGGACATCGCCATCGTCCACTTTTCAAATGCGGATGTGGTGCGCCATCCTTTAGTTCAAAGAATTGTTGAGGCTTATGATAAATATGAGCATAAAGCTCCCCAGAGATTAAAGGACAAAAGATATGACGGTTGATATTGAGTATGAGACACAGGTGCAGCTGGATCTTCCCTATAAGGATATCATTTGCCGTGTTATTAGCGCCGCACTTTTATATGAGCATTGTCCATATGAAGTATATGTGAGCGTGGTTTTGACAGATAATGAAAACATCCAGTGCTTAAACCGTGAAACCAGAAATATCGATGCACCCACGGATGTCCTTTCTTTTCCCATGAATGAGTTTACTTTTCCGGGAGATTTTTCTGAAAAGCATGAGGACACATATGCTTTTGACCCGGACAGCGGAGAGCTGATTTTAGGAGATATCATGATCTCAATTGAGAAGGTGATGGAGCAGGCTGTGGCTTATGGGCACAGTAAGGAGCGTGAGCTGGCGTTTTTAGTGGCGCACAGTATGCTCCACCTGATGGGATATGATCATATGGAGGATGAGGAGCGTCTGGACATGGAGCGCAGGCAGAGTGAAATCCTAAAACAGATCGGAATCCTTCGATAGGAGAGCTTATGAGCAATAACCAAAATGAAAAGAATTCAGTTTTAGTGCAGGGAACCATTCTGGCCGTGGCGTCCCTTGTGGTGCGCCTTATCGGCCTTTTGTACCGCGTTCCCATGACGCGCATTATCGGTGAGGCGGGCATCGGATACTACTCCACGGCCTATCAGGTTTACAACGTGATACTCCTGCTCTCTTCATACAGCATGCCACAGGCTGTCTCCAAGCTGATGGCAATGCGTCTTGGAAAGCGTCAGTTTAGAAATGCAAACAGGTATTTTCTCTGCGCACTTTTAGTCAGTGCTCTGTCGGGGTTGATATTCTTTTGCATAATGTATTTTGGCGCGGATTTTATCGCAGGGACCATGCTAAACGCACAGCTAGCCTCATACTCTATTAAAATGCTGGCGCCAACTGTGCTGGTGATGGCTTTTTTAGGAGTCTTTCGCGGATTTTTCCAGGGCTTTCGAAACATGATACCCACCGCCATCTCCCAGATTTTAGAGCAGATAATAAACGCCATAGCAAGCGTTGTCGGCGCGTATTTTTTGTTTAACAAGGGACTTCGGATAGACCTGGTAAAGGGAACCACCGATGAATATTCCGCGGCGCTTGGTGCCATGGGAGGCACCATTGGTACCCTCGCTGGAGCAGCGGCGGCGCTTGTCTTTGTCATATTTTTGTTTAGCATCTCCTATCCGTCTTTGCGTGATAAGATGAGAAGGGAGCCGTCAAGAAGAGTGTATCGTTATGAGCGTGTTTTTAGCGATATTCTCCTGATGATCACCCCCATTGTCATAAGCACCTTTATCTTTCATATTCTAAACCTTATTGACAACGGGATTTACGGAGCGTATATGACCGCTGTCGGGGTTGATGAAACGCAGTATATGTCTATCTGGGGTGTTTACTCCGGAAAATATCAGCTTCTCATTAATCTTCCCATAGCCCTTGCAACTGCGCTTGCCTCATCGGTAATTCCAGAGCTTACAAGAGCGGTCGAGGAGAGGGACAGGGGCGGTATCATTCAGAAGATTGATACATCCGTCCGCTTCACAACACTGATCACCATTCCGGCGATGGTGGGACTTGCCATTTTAGGCTCAGACCTTGTTGCTCTTCTCTTTGGCACCTCAACGTCCGCGGCGGACGCAGGAAAAATGCTGATTTACGGCGCGCTTGCGGTTTTGTTCTTTGCCTACGCCACCATCAGCAACGGAATTTTACACGGCCTTGGGAAAATGTTTACCACTGTAAAAAACGCGCTGATTGCGCTTGCCCTTCATCTTGTAGTGCTTGTTTTGGCTCTCTGGGTGCTAGAGTGGGATATCAACGGCGTAGTTTTTTCCTACACGGTATTCGGATTTGTGGTATCCGTGTTAAACTACTTTAGCATCGCTGAGGCCGTTAATTATAGGGGCTCTTTTGTAAAAACCTATCTTCTGCCCTTTGCGGCTTCCGTTGTGATGGGAATGTG
>CAZYLH010000047.1:8419-11346 GCA_964648695.1 uncultured Lachnospiraceae bacterium
GAAAATGAAAAAAATAGCTATTATTGGAGCAGGCGCCTCAGGACTGACTGCGGCTATAGCCGCCGCCGGGTCTGGGGCGCAGGTGTGTTTATTTGAAAAAAATGATATTGCAGGAAAAAAGCTTCTTGCCACGGGAAACGGGAAATGTAACTTTCTAAATGTAGACCAGGATATAAAACATTTTCACAGCCAAACCCTGGGGATTATGCAGCAAATTTTGGAACAGGTTTCCTACGATGAAATCCTTAGCTTTTTTGAAGGTATCGGGATACTGCCATATTCCAGGGGAGGATACCTTTATCCCATGTCCGGACAGGCCAGGAGCATACATACGGCACTGATAGAGACGGCCAAATCCTTAGGGGTTTCTTTTTTCTGTAACAGAGAAGTGATAAGTGTAAAGCATCATGAAAGGCATTTTGAAATAATATGTGCTGATGGCAATAAGCATGTTTCAGATGCTCTCATACTTACTGTTGGCACAAGGGCGGGAACTAAGCTCAAAACAAATCCGGCATCTGATTTTGCAAAATCCTTTGGGCATACGCTAATAACCTATGCACCGGCTCTTAGCGCTCTTAAATCAGACGCTCCTATATGTCGCTACTGGCACGGGGTGAGGATAAGGGCAGAGCTTAAGCTTTTTATTGATGGGAGCGAGGCGGCCGGGGATAGCGGAGAGCTTATGCTAACAGATTACGGGATAAGCGGCATTCCTGCCTTTCAGGTAAGCTATCTTGTGCCGGGGGCTATTGCAAAGAAAAAAGAGGTTTTTGCTCTGGTCGACTGGCTTTTTGAGCTTGAGAAAGACCGTCTGATGAGTTTTATTGACGAGCTTTCATACCGCTTTCCAAAACATGGGCCGGAGGATTTGCTTAAAGGGCTTCTTCCTCTAAAACTGTCAAAATCACTTGTAATAGAGGCAGTAAAAAGAGGCGGAGAGCTTTTTAATGTGCCAGCGCATGAGCTGATTTGGAGTAAGATGAACTCCAAACAGAGAGAGACTATTATAAACTGTATTAAAAACTTTAAAATTCCCATAACCGGGGTAAATGACTTTTCAAAGGCACAGGTTTCTTCCGGAGGTGTTCCTCTAGAAGAGATAGTTCCATCAAGCTGTGAATCAAGGCTTGTGCGAGAGCTCTATCTTGCGGGGGAGCTTTTGGATGTGAACGGTGACTGCGGCGGTTATAACCTGCAGTGGGCATGGATTACGGGACTTCTTGCCGGACGCGCCGCAGCAAGGGAGAATAAGCTATAGAGAAAGGCATTAATGGTCTATGATCCAGATCAGACAGATAAAGCTTCGCCCCGGAGAGGGTCATGAAAAGCTAAAGAGCAAGGCAGCAGGGATACTAGGCTGTGTCCCAGAAAATATAAAGGATTTAAAAATAGTACGGGAGTCAATTGATGCGAGAAAGAAACCGGACATATTTTTTGTGTATGAGGTTTTAGTATCTTTAAAAAATTGCCATAATAAAAAGCAGGAGGAGGCGTATATAAAAAGGCACTATATACGCCACGCCGAGGTTGTAATACCAAGTACGTACCAATTTCCCTTTGCTGTAACTGAGCCCAAAAGCAGACCTGTGGTGGTGGGAATGGGACCTGCGGGACTTTTTTGCGGCCTTATGCTTGCAAGAGCCGGATATGCGCCAATTATCATAGAGAGGGGAAAGCCTGTAGATGAGAGAGAAAAGGATGTAAAAAGCTTCTGGGATGGAGGCAGTCTTAACCCTGAATCTAATGTGCAGTTTGGAGAGGGCGGCGCTGGAACATTTAGCGATGGGAAGCTAAACACCCTGGTAAAAGGCTCTAAGGATATACATAGGTTTATTTTGGAGGAGCTTGTGAGATTTGGCGCGCCGGAAAAAATCATCTACTCCTCAAAGCCCCACATCGGCACGGATATACTGCGCACGGTTGTAAAAAATATTAGAGAGGAGATTCTCGCACTTGGAGGTGAGATTTTCTTTAACTGTAAAATGGAAAATCTCATAATAGAGGGCGGGAGACTTAAAGGAATTGTCTGCCTTAAAGAAGGCGTTCGAGAAACCATTTTTTGTGATAAAGTATGCCTAGCTATCGGGCACAGCGCAAGGGATACATTTAGGATACTTGGGAACCTACCGGTTTTAATGGAGCCAAAACCCTTTGCACTGGGCGTGCGCATGGAACATCCTCAGAGGATGATAGATGAAGCTCAGTACGGAGCAGACGCCGATATGGCCTGGCTTTCTCCTGCGGCTTATAAGCTGACGGCCAAAGCGCAAAATGGAAGAAGCGTCTACTCGTTTTGTATGTGCCCGGGGGGATATGTTGTAAATGCCTCATCAGAGCAGGGGAGGCTAGTGGTAAACGGCATGAGCTATTCTAAAAGGGATGCAAGAAACGCCAACAGCGCGATTGTGGTGGGAGTAAGTTCCTTAGACTTTAGAGATAAATCCATCTTTTGCGGAATGCACTTTCAACAGACACTGGAGGAGCGCGCCTATAAACTTGCAGGCGGGGCAGTACCTCTACAAACCTATGGGGATTTTAAGGAAAATATTAAAAGTACCAGCCGGGGAGATGTAAATCCAAATGTAATGGGAAAATGGGGGTATGCAAACCTCAGAGATATTTTTCCAGAGTTTATAAATGAGGCTTTGATATCAGCCATCCAACAGTTTGGAAAAAAGCTAAAGGGCTTTGACCGCCAGGATGCGCTGATGCTAGGCGTAGAAAGCAGGACGTCCTCTCCCATACGCATTCTAAGGGATGAGACTTTACAAAGTAGCATACGTGGACTTTATCCCTGCGGTGAGGGAGCGGGCTATGCCGGAGGCATAACCTCAGCTGCGATTGACGGCGTCAGGGTGGCGGAGGCCATGGCAAAAAGTGGATGACTTATCTTAGGAAATGTAGTATGATGATACCCAGGGTTT
>CAZYLH010000048.1:0-11001 GCA_964648695.1 uncultured Lachnospiraceae bacterium
GATGAAGAGGGGAGACTACACGGCGACAGATTCTTTGTAGCCCTTATCCCCGAAGAGGAGACTTCTTTCCTGAGCATAAAAACCTATGAACATGGCAAAATCACAAAAAACAGAAGTGTTGCAACTATTAATCGAATTGTTGATCCGTCAGAGATCGGCGACATTTTAAGAGAGTACGAGCTAATAAAAACACCCAAACAAGACAAGCCGCCAAGGGCGTCTGGTGGACGCAAATTATAAAAAAGGAGAACACACATGAACAGAGTAGTACTAATAGGAAGATTGACGAGAAATCCAACGATCACCGTATCACAGGGCGACAATCCAGTGACGATAGCACGGTTTAATCTGGCCATCAATCGCCCACACGCAAAGGAAGACCAGCAGAGTGCAGATTTTATCAGCTGTGTAGCATTTGGAAAGACAGCCGAAAATATTGAAAAGTATCTCTCGCAGGGCAAAAAGATTGCTCTAGAGGGGCGCATTCAGACTGGAAGTTACACAAACAAGGAAGGACAGAAGCTCTACACCACAGACGTTGTGGTTGAGCGCATGGAGTTTGTCACACCTAAGGCATCTAGCGAACCGCCCACTGGTGAGTTTATGCCCATTCCAGAGGATCTAGACGATGGACTGCCATTTAACTAATCATAAGCACTAGACGTAGGCCAGGAGCAAAACGGCTATAAAAACTTTAGATAAATTGCTATAGAGAGAAGCCCCAAAGCGACTTCTCTTTTTTAATGCAGAAAAAGGAGGTTTTATGAACGAAGAAAGCGCATATGACAGGTTGCTAAAAGCTTATACCGAAGCGGACAAACACGATGGTTTTAAGTTTATTGCCGCGGCACTACAGGCAGGGTTAAATCAGGCATATGTTGAAGAATATATGTCTCCATCGCTTAATCTTGATGACGCTCAGCTAATGGAACAGCTTGCTGCGATAAATGACGGATTGCCAGCGGAAACGCTTAAATATTTTTCCCGCGGTGAAGTGTCAGCAGAGGATATGAAAAATATGCGGATGCAAAGCCGAAATGATGAGGTTATGGCGGCATTCCGACAGGAGATCAGCGACATCCGTAACGCCTTGGCAGAGTTTACTCCCGTGGAGGAACTAAGAGCGATAAATCAAAACCTTAAGATGCTGATGGCGCAAAATGCGTTTTATCGCGAACGCATGAGAGAGCGTCAGGAGTTGGCGACCGAACAAGCAGATGACAAAGAGGAGGTGGTGGGGGCTACAGGCCAGGGACTGCCCCTCCCCAAAAAGAAAACGGGCAAAGATACAGGGGTTGACGCTGCTCAAAAAGAAGCAGACCAGACCCACGAAGAAGCGTCTGCCGATGATGCGGCAGAACCCAAAGAAGTGCAGGAAACCGCAACCGTTGCAGACATGCAAAAGCAGGAGGCATCCGAAAAAGAAAGCGGCCAAGAGGTTGTCGCAAACAAAAAACTGTCCGCTAGTGAGCGAAAGGCCATAGCAAAGTCAAAACGGATTTTGCGTGCAATCTATCGCAAGCTTAACGACAAAACGCAAAAAGACGAAACGAAAAAACAGGAGACAGCCATGCGGTTTATCAACCAGATCAACGATCTGGAAAAATTAGAGGCTATCCTAGAGGCTTGTCAGCACGGGATCCCATATGAACATCTTGAATACGTTGTTGACCCAGATGCAAATGCAAAGAAAATCCGCCTTATGACAGAGATTTACGATTTTGTTTTTTGTCAGCCAATAGAGGCTTGCGCATAAAAGGAGGGGATAAACATGAGTGAAATAGCAGAAGCTGCGCAAATTGTGATGATCATGGGACAGGCACTTGCCGGAACGGGTAAGTTTGCCTATAAGACCGGAGAGCTTGGCGTGATGATAATAAAGGCAATTATGAACCGTGTTGAAAAAGAGCGTCTCGCCCAGTTGTCCGGCGAAGTGCCGATGGATAAGCTTGAACGTTTTGAGGCGAGGAAATTGTCCGTTGCGAGGTTTGAAAACGTAAACATGGAAGAACTTGAGGCATTGCTTGACCAGTATGACGTTCCCTATTCTTTGATGCCAAGCGCAGAGGTAAACGGCATTGAGTATACGCAGATCGCATTCGGAATAAGAAATACCGACCGGATAAACGCTATCATACAGACGCTTAACGGCAAGGGTGAGGTGATAACCTCCGATACACAGCCGCCTTATATAAGTCACGGACGGGTATCTTTAGATGTTCTATATGAGCAGGACGGAAACCTCTTGATGTATCAGTTTGATGAAGCTTCTCGTGAGCAGATCACAGCTGCGCTAGAGGGCTACATGATAAAGTATTCATTTATGCCCGACCTAAACGTTAATGACGAAAAGTTTGAGATTGCCTTTCCTCCAAAGCAGATAGCGCAGGTTCAGATGATGCTTAAAAAACTCCAGATTGACGGAATGCCGATCGAGATGGAGGAATACATCGAAAACGCAAGCCCCGACCTAGTGCGGCAAGCAGCTGAGGAGTACGATAAGCAGCACATTCTTCCAACAGCGTTTGAGATCACAGAAAAAGACGGAAACGTCTTTGAAATCTCTGCGCCCAAGGGTGCGGTAATCACAAATGAGCAGGACGAAGAAAGGCCTTTAATATCGCCCACCGGCCAGTACGCCCTTCCTGTGCCACAGACAGAGATCAAGGAGTACAAAGATGACCCTGACAAGATCAAATTTGAGGTAAAAAAGGAGAAAGAATATGAGGTAGTATTTCCCAATGGGACAAGCGAAACTAAGACAGGTAGCCAACTAATTGACGACATGAGAGAGGCAATCGAAAAAGCAAAAGAGCAGTTAGAAAAGCTCTTGGGCAATCAGACAGAAAAGATCGAAGAAGGCATCGAGGAGGCCTCTAAAACCTTAAAACTATGAGAAATAAGAGCAAGGCTAGGACAATGGCAATAGTCATTGTCCTTATCGCTATTTATATGGGCTATCTTGTTGCCGGATGCACAGATGATGCGGGCACTCTTTCTTTTGAAAGCGTTATATCAACACTCCCAAGCCGCTTTAATAAGCCCATAGGCTTATATTTTACCAGATATACGCCCATTGGGGTGCTCTTTGGCGGCTTTATCGGCGTATATATAGCGGTCTATTACTACCTATCACAAAAGAAATGGATGTGGGGACAGGAATACGGTTCAGCAGAATGGGGCGATGTAAAAAAGATATCAAAAAAGCTTGCGCCGCCAAGAGATAAGGACGGGAAATACACGGAACCCTCCCGTATATATTCGCAGAACCTGCGGATAAGCCTAAACCCCGATCGGACACACCTAAACAACAATGTGATAGTCGTTGCGGGGTCAGGAAAAGGAAAAACCCTAAACCTAATCATCCCAAATATCCTAGAATGCTCCGGATCAATGATAATCACTGATCCTAAAAAAGAGCTTCTTAGAACCTGTGGTAAATACCTACTAGAAAAAGGGTATGAGATCAGGGTTGTCGACCTAATAGACTTTGAGTTTTCAGATCACTATAACCCATTTAAGCATACCAAAAGCTCTGATGACATACCAGAGCTTGTAGAGCTTATCTGGAGGTCAAAGGCAGATCCCAAAGCACAAAAGGGTGACCCGATATGGGAGGATTCGGCAAAAGCCTTAGTTGAGAGCATTTTTTACTACCTCTTTTTAGAAAAAGAGGCGAAATACCGCACTTTTAGAAACGTGATGCGTATTCTCACATATTTATCCTCTGGTCAAAAAAACGTAGAGAGTTGGCGAAAGAAAATAATTGAGCCACTACAGGAAAAAAATCCAGACCATCCTGCGGCAACCAAATACATTGCGGCAATGAGCGGTGCAGAGGACACTGTAAAAAGTGTGCTTTTCTCTGCAACCGGACGCATGGCATCGTTTTATGATGAGAAGCTTTTGCGTATCCTTGACGAGGACGATATGGACTTTGCGGCTATGGGAATGGGTTATGAGAACGATAAGACCAAGCCCACTGCGCTGTTCTTCTGTATTCCAGATGCGGATACGCGGTGGAACTTCATTGTCTCGCTTGCCTACATGCAGGCCTTTAAGGAGCTTTACTATGCGGCAGATCACTACTGCGAGGACAGGAGAGGGGCACTCCCTATTCCAGTAACAAACTTCCTTGATGAGTTTGCGAACATCCCCTTGCCAGACACATTCCCCGACCTACTCTCAACAATGCGCGGTCGAAACATATCGGCTGTCATTGTTTTACAAGATCCGTCACAGCTAGAGTTTATGTATGAGAAGAAAAAAAACACAGTGAAGGGAAACTGCGATGTAACTCTTTATCTTGGCGGTTCTGAGGACGAGACGCACAAATGGGTATCAGAGCGACTTGGCACTGGCACAATAGATAAAAGGAGTACAGGTCGCAGTTACGGTAGTAGCGGTAGCGAGAGCAGAAACGATGATGTCCTAGGACGTGAGCTGATGAAAGCGGATGAGATAGGCAGACTTCTTTATAACGAGATAGTCATTTTTGTGTCGGGATATCATCCGATAAAAGATACCAAATATCCCACACTCACATCTGCATCTTATCAGCGAGCAAGAAGCCTTGGTAACTATAGGCATGTGCCAAAAGAGGTTGCGGAGAGCGAAAAGTCGGCGCAGATTAACGTTGCAGAAGAAATCAAAAACGCGGGCAAAAACCAAAAAGCGTCAGACGCAAGTAAACTCACAAACAACAACGAGACGGCAAAGATGAAGAAAATCATAATTGAGCGTGCTACTGAGAGCGAAATTAAAAACGCCGACCCGTCAAATGTTCACACACTTTATACAGAATGGCGATCGTTTTCCTTTAGTTCGCCCGAAACCAAGAAACTCTTTAAGATGGAGCTATTTAAAGGATTTTCGGCCGAACAACTTACGCTTATCAAGACAGCTTTTAAGACGGGGCTTACATCAGAGCAGCTTCTTTCTATGCTTAATCCAGAGATGAGCATAGACAAGATGAAGGTTGTGCTTCGATTTATGCAAGTTGAAATATAAAAGAAAGGAGAGCAAATGATAGACGAAACACTTTTTAACCTTAATAAGGCTACGGGCCGGCACGGTAGCGACAAACGCCTAGAGTTTCTTTTGTCCGGCGAACATGATACATATGCAATCCTACAGTTGCAATCTGGCGCAGCGGCCAGGGACGAGCGGTTTATGAGCTATAGATATTTAGAAAGGCAGGGCAAAGAACCAAACTTTGACCACTACGAGGTGGTGTACTTGGGGCTTTTAGATGCCACACCGGAGCGTGAGCGAAACGAGATTTTGGACCACTTATATAACATGTTTAACTTTATGCATCCCGAAGATTTTTGTGGTCACAGCATGTCTGTAAGTGACGTTGTGGGGTTATGTATTGACAGTAAGACATCATTTATTTTGTTGATTCCTTTGGGTTTAAAGAGCTTAAAAACTTTGTGCCTGAGGTTTACTTAAAACAGGCAGAAACACAGAAGCCTTGCGGACGCAGATTATAAAATGAGGAGGTAAAAAACATGGCGTTTAACATTGATGAGGTGTCAAAAGAGACTATGCTTAGCGGCGTTCTCCTCCGTATGTATGACGGAGCCAAGGCACCTCAGGGGTGTCCCAGAATAGAATGGCAGGACTTGGTAGCGGTGCCTGTTTTAATTGTCGATAATGGCAATGTTTATATTGAGCATCCGATCACTTACAGCGACCTAGATAAAAAGGGCATAACAGAACGCGAACTGATCGATGCGGCTAAGTTTAAAATACGGCGACACACACGCATCGGGCTTGTAGGTGAGTTTATAGCAGAGAGCATCGCCGAGGAATATGGTAAAGATGCGGCTAGGGATTTCTTGGAGACTGCGCCTCATGCCGAAGTAGAAATATTCGTGCTTAAATGCGGAAGCAAGTTCGGCGCGACAGCGGTACTTGATGAAAAAAACCTTGATGCGGTGTCTTTGCGGCTAGGCGGGGATTTTCATTTGATTCCCTCGTCCATACATGAGTTTCTTGCTGTGTCTACAGATCTTAGTCCGGCCAGATTGATGGAGATAGTGCAGGATATAAACAACAGTGATGTGGTTGGCGATGACGACATCCTATCATACAACATATACAGTTATGATCATCAGACTATGACGGTACACACAGCCGACCTTACCCAAAAACCACCGGAAAAAGGGGGTAAGAACCTTGCCAGATAAGATAAACAACATCATATCAAGCAGCAGAGCTAAGCTTGTAAAAGAGATTGTTGAGGCTATGGGAAAAGGGGATCTTTTTTGGAACAGGCCGTGGAATAAGGCCATGTGCATGCCACAAAACCCCGTCTCTAATATCAGGTATGCCGGAGGCAACCGAGTAAGGCTAATGTATGAGGCTGTTAGGCACGAGTTTAGCGATCCGCGCTTTGTGACGCTCACACAGGCAAACAAAAACGGCTGGAATGTAAAGAAAGGGGAGCACGGATTTTTTTGTGAAAAGTGGATTTATTATAAGCTGCAAGAGAAAATAAACCCCGAGACAGGCGAAAAAGAAAAAGAACTGGTGGAGTTGGCACACCCACAGGTTTCTTACTTTTATGTTTTTAATGCTTCTCAGATAGAGGGGATCCCAGAGCTTCCAGCGGCGAGCATAAGCAAAGACGAAGAGGAGATGATTGATACCCTTATCAGGGCAAGCCCTTGCCCGATTAAAGAGGTGGCGCAGACGGAGGCATATTACCTTCCAGATGAGGATTATATAGTTACTCCCCCAAGAGGAGCTTTTTCATCCATTAATGACTACATAAAAACACTGTGCCACGAAATGATACATGCTACAGGCGCGCCCGGCAGGCTGGGCCGTGACCAAGGCGGTCACTTTGGCTCCGAAAAGTACGCAAAAGAAGAGCTAAGGGCAGAGCTTGGAGCTACATTCCTTGCCGCAAGCTTGGGGCTTCCAACAGACGGGACGCACATGACTAATCATGCGGCTTACATTAAGCACTGGATGGCCAGCTGCTCAAAAGATCCAAACGAGCTTTTTATGGCGGCGTCCGATGCCGAAAAGGCGGCAGATTACATTATAAAGAATATGGAGAAAAATCTTCAGATAGAAGATGATTCTCCAAAACAAGACAGTAAACAAACAGGAGGTCTAAATGACAATGAACAAGAACAAGACAAACAACATAGTAAGTCCAACCACAGAGGCTTGTAGGAGAAAGCGCAGTCTTATCTGGTCTTTGGCGATTTGTAGCATATACGCAATGATGCTCACAACCGCGGTTGTTGCTTATGCAACATCATCTAACTATTCCTCATGGCTGACGCCTTTTGAATCGTTCATCAACACTTGTATTTCCTTCATCTCGCTGATCGGAAAAGGTATCCTGCTCTGGGCGTTCTTTGAGGTGAGCGCGGCACTGTTCTCTCATGATGTAAGCTCGATACCGCAGGCTCTTAGAAGAATTGGCGGCGGTTGCCTTTTGGTGTTTGTCGAGCCTTTGTTAAACGCAATGATTTCTTAATTTTACAAGCCACAAACAATTAAAAAAACAAGCCCCAGAGCAATCTGGGGCTTAGAAAGGAGGCTTTTATGGGCGTGATAATCATAAGCGTTGGTATGAGCTTTATAAATTGGCTGCCGGCCTTTATAGGGATGCTCTTTAATGCGGTGTCTGTGTAAAAATAAATCTAATATTAGGCTCTAGAACAGGAGCCAGAAAGGAGTAAACCTATGGACACAGTAGTCACAAGTGTCGGCACCGCCATAGTCACCTGGATTTATGAAATGCTTTTTGGTAATAACTGGCTCGCCCAGTTTTTACAGTCCATATCCCTGACCTTAGAATCCCTAGGGAACCAGTTTTATAATGCGGCTGTAAATATCTGTTCAGGGTTTGTCTTAACTGATCCCACATCTACATATCCGGCGGCCTGGCTCTACGTTAAAAACCTTGCTCAAAGTGATGTTGCAAAAGGCGTGGCAAACGATCTATTTATCGTTTTCTTTTTGATATCGCTTGTAAATTATGCTCTTTCTGTGAGGAGTAAGGTAGACCTTGAGGATCTGGGTAAGATAGTTGCACGATTATTTGTTGGGAAATTCCTCGTTGCAAACTGCGTAACTCTTATAGACGGATTTTGGGCTGTGACAGCCGCAATCATCGACACAATCAGCGTCTCAGACATCACTATCCTTGCTTCAACACCACAGCTTTTTGAAGGGGCAAACATGCTTTCTGCCTTTGTCAACTTCATTCTTGGACTTGTGTATGCCATCGTCATGTTTATACTTGCATCTAAATTGGTGACAGCGACATGGGATCGCATCGTCTGGGTTTTCTTAGCGGTGCCGTTTGGCGCGCCAGCATTTGCAACGATGGTCGGGACGGGACAGTTTAGTGGCACAGCGCGAGCCTATATCAAGTATACGGTGAGCATAATGGTACAATTCATTGCATTTGCTGTGTTGATCCGCCTCGTAGCACTTTTGTTGACAGATTTTACAGTTGCTTTAACCTCTGGCCTTTTGGATGCGATTAATTATAGTGCCTCCACTGCTTTGATAGAGGGATTGGCAGCTTATTTTTGCAATATAAGTTTTGCTGCTTTGGTTGCAACGCTTATAGCTAAGCTAGACTCAAAGGTGGATCATATGTATGGACTTTAATCAAGGAGAAAGAACGTGAAAATATTGATAAACGAAGATATAGAAGATAAGGACTTTAGGGCCGATGTCTTTTATCATTATACCTATAAACAGCTGGCCGCTATTGTATGCGCTCTAATTGTCGGAGGACTAACGTATTTAGCGTGTTATACGCTTGGCGCAAACACGGCTCTGACAGACCTTTTGATGTTTCTTTTTTGTGCGCCAATCATCTTGGTGGGTTTTTTTGAAAAGCAGGGTTATGGCTTTATAGATTATGTTAGGAAGATTGTTTGCTTGAAGCTAATTAAAAAATTACACTGGGTATCTACAGAGGATGTAGAGCCAGTAAGCACACTCAGGATTAAATATTTACCAGAGAGGAGGAATAACGTTGATAGGGTTACTGAAGAAGATTGATCGCGGCGAGAGCAACTCCAAATCCCAGCCTGTGGCAGATGATAGAGATCGCCGTCAAGTGCAGCAAAGCCTTGAGGCAGGCAAGAAGGTTGAAAAACTAAAAACAGAAGCCCCTGCGTCCTGTCAGGAGTGCATAGAGATATGTCGCATACACCCGGACGGGATTTTTGAGATATCTCCCGGGGTGTTTTCAAAGAGCTATTATTTCTTTTCGGGAGCGTTTTGGACGCTCGATGATGATGAAAAAATCATCTTAGCTGACCTCGATACAAAGCTTAGGGTCGGACTTGGTGCTGATATTCAATATACTTATATTAAGCGTCCGGTTGTCAATGACAGCCTTATGGAGCGAGCACACATACCGGAGAACGAAAATCCTGAGCTTTCTAAGGCACTAAACACATTTATTACCACCAAGCACAGCATATCTACAGAGGGGCTTGAGACAATCAAGCTTATCACTCTAACAGTGAGAAAGAAAAGCCTTGAATCTGCTAAGGCAACGCTTTTGGCCCAGGAGGAAAAGCTTAGAAGAGACATCAGTGCTACAGGAAGCCGTATCTCACCGCTTAAAACGAATGAACGATTGCTTTTGTTCCGGGATATCTACCAGAGGAAAAATCAGCGTCCGTTCATGTATCACTACCCCGACAAACGGGCTAACGCCAATGACTTTAGAAATGATATTGCGCCCCAATATATGGAGCAACATCCAGACTACTTAAGGCTTGGCGAAAACACATATGTGCGCGTTATCTATGCGGCAGCATATGATCAGGAATTAGAAGACGATCTCACAAACAGCATTCTGTCACAGCCATGCGAGATGATTTTATCAATCAACCAGACAGAGATCCCCCGTGCGGCAGTACACAAGCAAGTCGAGAGCATTCATTTTAATATAGGCCGCAGGAAACAGAAAGAGCAGGATAGGAACAACAAAAACGGCCACTATTCGCAAGGATTTTCCTGGTCGCTTATGCAGGCCGAAGAAAAAGCGCAGAAGTTTGCCCGCGAGAGCGAGGGCAAGATGGTATACCAGTCCGCAACCATTGCAGTTTTTGCGGACAGTCTGGAGGAACTTGATTTTGCAGTTGAAAACCTGATCGCAGAGGGCGAGGAGAAAGGGATCAGATTTGAAGTCCAGCAGTTTTTACAGAGGGAGGGCTTTAATACAGCACTCCCTCACGGTGTTAGGTACACAAGAACAATGCGAAGCCTCAATGCCGCAGCGGCGTTCTGTCTGCATCCGTACTGGAGCACAGAGATTACAGAAAACGGCGTATGTTACGGTGTAAACCAGACAACACACAACCTAATCATTTTTGATCGCCGCAATCTCGATAACCCCCACATGCTTACTTTCGGATCTTCCGGCGCATCAAAATCCGGCGTTATGAAGCTTGAGATGCTCCAGATTCTGCTTAAAAAGATGGGACATATCATTGTGTTTGACCCCACGGGCGAGTATAAGCCCATGGCAGATAAGAGTGGTGGAGCTTATATCGAGGTAAGTATGCGCTCAGGCATCCATATAAACCCTCTTGAGATACCAGCCGCCACAATATCACAGGATGATTTCGTGGCAAAAAAGAGCGCACTCTTAGGAAGCATTCTAAGGGCTATGAACGATACTGTTACGTCTAACCATACCAACCTCTTAGATCACGCAGTTAAAAATCTGTACCACGAATATTTCGGCTTTTGGAAGTCGAAAACAAAAAAACAGCCGACATTATCCGACCTTCTTCGCCATGTGAGAAAGGCACCGAAGATTATGAGCAAGGAGATGGGGGTTGAGATGTCACAGAGTGCCACAGAGCTTTACGAAAAATGTGTGGAGGAAATCTGCGTGAGCTTTTCAGCCTTGATTTCTGGTACGCTCAATTTCTTCTCAGGGCTTAGCAACATCGATATCTGGGACAATCCGCTTGTAGTGGTAGGCTTTGCTGACGT
>CAZYLH010000049.1:0-10181 GCA_964648695.1 uncultured Lachnospiraceae bacterium
TTACATAAATTTTTAACATTCAAGATAGTTGACACTGTATTTCCTCCGTATAGTTATAACTGTTTAATTTCGCAACATAATCCTGCGCTGTGTGATAAATCCAGGCATTTATTATGATTACATTGGAATTATAGCCTCGATTACAAATAAAATCAATAGCATCACGCTCTCACACCATCCCAAGATCAAAAAGTGAATATTGATTGCTCTCCGGCAAATCCCCCAAAAGCCCAAGCTCCGCCATCTTGTCTACAAGGGTCTGGCTGATCTTTGCCCTGTTTTTTACATCCTCCCTGGAGACAAACGGCCCCGCCTTTGCGGCCAGCTCCATGCTCTCCGCCGCTTTTCCTCCCATGCCGTCAATGGAAGAAAATGAAGGCATGATCTTTCCGTCAATTATCTGGAAGCGCTGCGCGCTTGCCCTGTATATATCTATTGGCATAAAGTCATATCCTCTCGCAAACATCTCCTGCACAATTCGCATATCCTTTAAAGTATCCTGCTCCTTATTTGTTAAACTGTCCTTTCTATTCCAGTAATCACGAACCAGCCTAAGGAGCTTATCCTGCCCCATGCACATCAGCTCATATGAAAAGCCAGTTGCGCGGATAGAAAAATATGCAGCGTAGTATGCAAGCGGGTAATGGACTTTACAGTATCCGATCCTCCATGCGCTCATAACATATGCCGCAGCGTGGGCCTTCGGAAACATGTATTTTATCTTTTTGCAGGACCAAATATACCAGTCAGGCACACCGTGCTCAACCATATCCTTTTCCCATTCTTCGCTTAAGCCCTTACCCTTTCTGACAGATTCCATGATTGAGAAGGCCTCCTCCTTATCAAGCCCCATCTGTATAAGATATGTCATTATGTCATCTCGCGTACAGACCGCTGTCGCTATGGTTGCACGCCCCTCCTGGATCAGTGTCTGGGCGTTTCCAAGCCACACATCCGTGCCGTGGGCAAGGCCGGAGATGCGCACCAGATCCGCAAAGCACGTGGGCTTTGCATCGATAACCATCTGCATAGCAAAATCCGTGCCAAACTCCGGGATCCCTAAAGCGCCGATCGTGCAGTTTGTCAGCTGATCCGGTGTTATCCCAAGAACCTCCGTGCTCTGAAACAGGCTCATAACCTCCTTCGAATCAAGCGGAAAGGTACTGGGGTCAATGCCTGTAAGGTCATGGAGCATGCGTATCATGGTCGGATCATCGTGCCCCAAAATATCCAGCTTTAAAAGGTTATGGTCTATGGAGTGATAGTCAAAGTGCGTGGTGACAGTGGATGTAGTGGTGTCGTTTGCCGGGTGCTGAACTGGCGTGAAGGTGTAAATCTCCTCACCTAAAGGCAGGACGATAATACCGCCCGGGTGCTGTCCGGTGGAGCGGCGCACTCCCACGCAGCCTGTGACAAGGCGGTTAATCTCCGCTGGACGCTTGTGAACACCGCGCTCCTCATAGTAATTTTTTACAAAGCCAAAAGCTGTCTTATCCGCCATGGTTGAGATTGTACCCGCGCGATAAGTCTGCCCTGCTCCAAAGATAACCTCCGTGTAGGCGTGCGCCTTACTCTGATACTCTCCGGAAAAGTTAAGGTCAATATCCGGCTCCTTGTTTCCCTTAAAGCCAAGGAATGTCTCAAACGGAATGTCAAAGCCGTCCTTTTTTAGCTTCGTTCCACAGACGGGGCACATTTTATCCGGCATATCACAGCCAGCTCCGCCGGCATATTTTTTCACATCATCCGAGTCAAAATCACTGTACTTGCAGTTCTCACAGTAGTAGTGGGGACTTAAGGGATTCACCTCAGTAATACCGGACATGGTCGCAACAAATGAGGAGCCAACAGAGCCCCTGGAGCCAACCATGTACCCGTCCTCGTTTGACTTATGCACCAGCTTCTGGGCAATGATATACATCACCGCAAAGCCGTTTGATATGATGGAGTTAAGCTCGCGCTCAAGCCTCTCCTTTACAACCTCCGGCAAGGGATCTCCGTACATAGCCGTGGCATTTTTATAGCATAGATCCCTTAAAATCCTATCAGAGTCCGGTATCACCGGAGGGCATTTATCCGGGCGCACCGGGGTGATATAGTCACAGCGGTCGGCAATCAGATTTGTGTTTTTTACCACAACCTCATAGGCTTTCTCCGCCCCTAAATAGGAAAATTCTTCCAGCATCTCCTCCGTGGTGCGAAGATACAAAGGCGCCTGAGTGTCCGCGTCGTCAAACCCCTTTCCCGCCATGATAATCCGGCGATAAACCTCATCCTCCGGGTTTATAAAGTGCGCATCGCACGTGGCGCACACGGGCTTATTAAGCTGCTCTCCAAGGCTTACTACCCTGCGGTTTAAATCCTGTAAATCCTCCTCAGAGTGCATGTTGTAATCTTCCTTATCAAGCATAAAGAGATTATTTTTAATAGGCTGAATTTCTAAATAGTCATAAAATCCTGCAATGCGCATTATCTCCTCCTCTGACTCTCCGCGCACCATCGCCCTGATAAGCTCTCCAGCCTCACAGGCAGAGCCGATGATAATCCCCTCCCGGTACTTTGCTAACATACTCTTTGGGATACGTGGCCTTCTGGAAAAATAGTCCAGATGCGCCATGGACACCAACCTGTACAGATTTATTCTTCCCGTGATATTTGCAGCAAGAAGAATGATGTGATATGTAGGTAACTTTTTTATGGTGTCCGCACCGATAACAGAGCGCTCCTCCATCTGGTCAAGGTTCTCAACGCCCTGCTCTCTCATACTCTCGCAAAGCTTTATAAAAATCTGGCCGCAACACTTAGCATCATCCACCGCCCGGTGGTGGTTCTCTAAGGATATGCCAAGCTCCTTTGCCACATTGTCAAGCTTAAAACGGCTCATATGCTTTAGCTCCGCCCTCGCCATCCCAAGCGTGTCCACATATGTGGGCCTAAAGTCCACACCCATATCCCTTGCCTTCTGGGTGATAAAGCTCATATCAAAATCCGCATTGTGCGCAACCAAAACGCAGTCCGCGCAAAAATCTAAAAACGCCGGGAGAACTTCGCTGATTTCAGGTGCATCCATCACCATGCCATCATTTATACCAGTCAGCTTTTCAATCTGAAACGGGATCGGAACCCTTGGATTTATAAAGCTTGAAAAGTGGTCTATCACTTTGCCGCCTGAAATCTTTACCGCCCCTATCTCTATAATCTGATTTTTCACTGGGGAAAATCCGGTGGTCTCTATATCAAAAGCCACAAAGGTTTGATCTGCGATAAACTGCCCCTTAGATCTGGTCACCGTGTGCTTCATATCATCCACAAGATACCCTTCACAGCCATATATCACCTTAAACGGGTCGTTTTTCTCAAGCGCATGATAGCTTTCCGTAAATGCATGAACCACACCGTGGTCAGTGATGGCAAGAGCCTGATGCCCCCAGCCTTTAACGATTTTTATGATATCCTTCGCGTCTGCCACCGCATCCATCTCGCTCATCTTGGTGTGGCAGTGAAGCTCCACCCTCTTTACGGGCGCGTTATCTTTTCTGTGCTCTCTAAAATCCTCTCCTTTTCTCACTCCGGAAATGGAGCCGATGGCGTAGTCCTTTTCATAGGTGTCAAACATGCACACGCCCTTTAGCTCAATAAAAGCGCCCACCTTAAAATCCGCCGTAAACTCATCCTTAAACTCAGCGTTTAGGAAGATCTTAACCATAATCGAATCTGTAAAATCCGACAGTGAAAAGAGGATGAGAAGCTTGTCTTTGTTTCGTAGCTCCCTGATATCAAGTGATGATATCTGACCGTGTATCGCCACCAGCCCTAAATCGCCGTTTATATCCTCTATGGGTGTATACTCATGCTCCTCAAATGCGCGTCCATAGATATACCCCTCCTCATCCGTGTATTTATAATGACGGGTTCTTGCCTGATCCTTACCGCCAACTCGGTTAGAACGGTTCTTAGCGTTCTTTTGGCTGTTCTGAGTGGGATCGTCCGTCTGTTTGCCGTTATGGCTTAGATTCCCTTCCTTTGGATGAGGCACCTCAGGTGCTTCCTCCTTTACATCGTTCCAGGGCAGGGGCTCGTTATCCTCGTAATTTACGGCATTATCCGCATAATCTACAACATTATTCTCATAATCCGCTCTATTAGCATTCTCATAATCTACCGTATTACTTACTTCATCTTTGTTTATAGTATCCGACCGGGAACCCCCTCTAACCTTCTCTTTTTCCTTATACGCTAATTTAACCTCCGTCTCAAAGCCGCAACGCTCCAGTAAGATCTTATAAATTCTCTGCTCTATGAGGTGTGAAACCCTGTGCACCATGTAGTTGTCACTCACCGTCACGGTAAGTACATCGCCAGAAAGCTCCCAATCAGAGTAAAGTAACATGGTATAGTGCGCCATGTTGGTTTCCTTAAAATCCTCCAAAATGCTGTCTTTATACTCCTCTAGGAGTATCGGAAGCGTATACTGATCCGAGAGATTAAAATGCTCTATCACCTGTATCTGCACCGGCTCATTATAAAAAAGCTGCCTCTTTATCTCCTGCTCTAAGCGGTGAATTAGATATTTAGGTATAAGCATATTGGCATTCAGATAGATTCTGACGATGGTGCGATTTTCGGCGTAATTTATCTTCATGATCTCTGTCTGCTCAAAAATCTCCATCAGTGACTTGGCGTTTGTCAAATCAAGTCCCGGAAATGCCCTGTTAAAAGGTGTAGTCATTTTTTACTCCTGCCATTAAACTAAACTAAAGCCCAAGGCGCATAAATGCATCCATGGGCTCTCCTGTCTATAGTACGGTGTTATATCAAAGACGGATAATCACACCGCAGTTTGGATTATCACACACGTAAGGTCTGTCGTTCATCACAATGTACTTGTCATCGTAATGGATCCTGAAAGATGTAATACTTCCGGAAACATTGTTCACGCAGATGATATTATTCTCGTCCGGAAACAGTTCAATATCCTTCGGATACTCCCCGCTTATGGGAAGAACAAATTTCTGATACAGCAGACCGTCATCCTCGTGGCGCTCAAACATCACCAGGGTGTTGCTGCCGGCGTTGCTTGCAAAGACGTATTTGCCGTCATAGCTCACCTTTACCACGCACGCCACACTTATCTCATCGCTCTTATGCGGAATGGTTGAGACAAGCTGCTTAAAGGTAAATTCCGGTCTGGTGCCGCAATCCTCATAGTTATATACAACAATATAGGTCTTCTTCTCACCCATCAGATACATATGCCTTCCGTCCGGAGAGAAGGTTATGTGTCTTGGCGATGAATCTATCTCACAGCGGATAATGTCCACAAACTCCAAACTTCCGGTAGAATAGTCAACCCTAAAGACCTTTACCTGATCGATACCGGAGCTTACAACGCAGAGATATTTTTCATCCGGAGTCAGGCACACACAGCTGATATGAGGCCTGAAATTCCCCTCAACCACATTTCCATAGCCCTGCTCAAAAAAATAGTCCGTGATCTCCCCCGCAGCGCCGTTCTCATCTATGCGCAAAACGGTTACTTTTCCGTCATGATAGCCTGCCACAAAGACATATCTGTTTTTACTGTCAACACAGACAAATCTACCTCTCATTCCCCTGATCGTGGCAACCCCGATAGGAGTAAGATCCCCCTGTGGGCTTATTGAAAAACTGGCGATGCCTTCATCCACCACCGCATAGAGATACTTTTTATCCGCAGAAACACACAGATATGAGCAATTATTTACGCTAATCTCAGATCTCTTTAAAAGCTTTCCGTTTTTTTCATCAACGTCAAAGACCGTTATCCCCTTGCTGTTTCCATAGTTGGTGTAAGAACCAACATATGCCACACACTTTTCCATGATTTTCACCGCTCAGCTTGTCGTCGCCACCGCAAGCTTACCTTTCATGTCTGTTTCACGTCTCCGCCAAAAAGGCGGCATATGTATGTATAAGTGTACATCATCTTAGAGATTTTCTCAATATTTTTCCCGCAAAATTTTCAAAACTCTTGCGCATTCCGGGCATTGCTGGTACTATGATACAAGTGCCAAAAAGTTATGCAGATTTTTTATAAGCATGGCTTCACAGCGCGACCTATAAGTATTCAGGAGGTATCTGCATGATCAGTGCAAATAATGTGACTCTTCGCTTGGGAAAGCGTGCGTTATTTGAGGATGTAAATATTAAGTTTACCGAGGGTAACTGCTACGGCCTTATCGGGGCAAACGGCGCTGGAAAATCTACCTTTCTAAAGATTTTATCCGGCCAGCTAGAGCCCACAAACGGCTCCATTGTCATCACCCCCGGACAGCGTCTGTCTGTCTTAGAGCAGGACCACTTTAAGTATGACGATGAGGTGGTCATGGACACCGTTATGATGGGAAATGCCAGACTCTTTGAGATAATGCAGGAAAAAGATGCAATCTATGCCAAGGAGGACTTTACAGAGGAGGACGGCATCCGCGCAGCAGAGCTTGAGAGCGAGTTTGCAAACATGAACGGCTGGGAGGCAGAGTCCGATGCAGCCAGCCTTTTAAACGGACTTGGAGTGGATACAGAGCTTCACTACAAAAAGATGAAGGAGCTTGACGGAAATGATAAGGTAAAGGTTCTTCTTGCCCGCGCTCTCTTTGGAAATCCTGATATCCTGCTCCTCGATGAGCCCACAAACCATTTAGACTTAGCTGCCATCGCATGGCTTGAGGAATTTCTCATTGAGTTTGAAAATACAGTCATTGTGGTCTCCCACGACAGGTATTTTCTAAACAAGGTCTGCACACAGATCGCAGACATCGACTACTCCAAGATACAGCTCTACTCCGGAAACTACGACTTCTGGTATGAGTCAAGTCAGCTCCTAATCCGCCAGATGAAGGAGGCAAACCGCAAGAAAGAGGAAAAGATAAAAGAGCTTCAGGAGTTTATTCAGCGCTTCTCCGCAAATGCGTCAAAGTCCAAGCAGGCAACCAGCCGAAAGCGCGCCCTTGAAAAAATACAGTTAGATGAGATAAAACCCTCCAGCAGAAAATACCCATACATTGACTTCCGGCCAGAAAGAGAGATTGGAAACGAGGTGCTTTCCGTTGAGCATATCAGCAAAACCATAGACGGGCGCAAGGTTTTGGACGATGTAAGCTTTATCCTGGGACATGATGATAAGGTTGCCTTTGTCGGCTCCGATGAGCTTGCAAAGACCACCCTCTTCCAGATCCTCATGGGAGAGATTGAGCCCGATGAAGGAACCTACAAATGGGGCGTCACCACCTCGCAGGCATACTTTCCAAAGGACAGCTCAAAAGAGTTTGACAATGACCTGCAGATAGTTGACTGGCTACAGCAGTACTCTCCCATCAAGGACGTGACCTATGTAAGAGGGTTCCTTGGCAGAATGCTCTTTGCCGGAGATGACGGCGTAAAAAAGGTAAATGTCCTCTCCGGAGGCGAAAAGGTTCGGTGTCTGCTCTCAAAGATGATGATCAGCGGCGCTAACTGCCTTGTATTTGACGAGCCCACAAACCACCTCGATATGGAATCTATCACCGCTCTAAACAACGGAATGATAAAATTCCCCGGTGTAATCCTCTTTAGTTCGAGGGATCACCAGATCGTCCAGACCACTGCCAACCGTATCATCGAGATCATAAACGGCAAGATCGTTGATAAGATCACAACCTATGATGAATACCTTGCAAGCGATGAAATGGCGATGAAGCGCCAGATCTTTAGAGTCCGCGACGAGGACGCGGAGGATAACTAAAACAAATCAGGGGATTCATGAACACCTTCACTCTGTTCATAAATCCCCTGATATTTTTTCTTGCCTGTTGTACAAATTTGTTCAAAATTTTCTGAGTTGCCTAAAAACTCCTAATCCGCTCAAAGACCTCTTTCTTACTCAAAATCCTCTACGCTAAGATTCTTTCCCTTAAGCCCATTATAAGCCCCCTTGATTTTGGCATCCTCATGGGCGATAAGCCACTTATTTCTGGCAAACAAGAGCTTATCCTCTCCCTCTCCTGCCGGGACTGTCTCTAAATCAAGGTTTGTATTTTTGGGAAGAACAACAGTGCATCTAAATCCTTTACCATCCACACCGCAGGGCGCATAGTGAAGTGTTGTCGCATAAACTTCTATCACTGTCCCCTTCGGCACTAAAAATGCCTCCACTTTCTTCGTGTCATATGAATAGTCATCCTCAATGTCCTGCTCCATCCCCAAAAGAAGGATGAGATCTGTGATGGCCACATTTACCTCAGAATCTCTGTGATATTCCAGGGCATTTAACATCTTGTTATGTCCGTTGCAAAATCCCACCTGCACAGAAAGTCCGCCGTAAAAACGCTCCTTAATCTGTGCTGCAAATGGCGTAGCCTCAAGCTCTTTAACTCCCGGGACATACACAACATCTTCCGGAAGCTCTGTCTTTTCCATCGCCTCCATCAGCGCGTCAAGATCATATCCGGTGATAACCTTTCCGTATTTTTTAAAAGCGCTGTCAAATACTGTTTTCATAGCATCCTCCCATCAATTATATATTAACTCCCTGAGATAGTTTATCGTGTAGTCAAAATCTGGAAGCAGCATTTCTCCGACATATGTGTAATATCCATCAAGCGGCACTCTCAGACTTACAAGGTCATATCCAAGATAAGACGGTGCGTTAAAGAGAAGCGCTGTCAGATCGCTCGCATCAATATTATGCGTTACATTTGGAAGCGCTGTGGTTAAAAATGAATTGATCTCTGATACACTCTTGGTTTTTAACGTCTCAAAGATTTGCGTAAGAACCTTTCTCTGCCGCTCCGTTCGCCCAAAATCCGCATTGCCGACATAACGGATTCTGGAATATGCCACCGCCTGCATTCCGTTTAGATGCATGGTGCCGCTGCCGGACAGGTAATAGTCATTTGGATCAAGGCCCACATCGCTGCACATTGATGCTATATAGTTATTTGCCACGCTCACCTCATCCGCAGACAGCTCCATGCTTATCCCGCCGATCGAGTCAATAATCTCTATCAGCGAATAAAAGTTTACGCTGGCATAGCTGTTAATGCTGATACGATAGTTTTCCTCAATGGTCTGCACCAACAAAGGGCCGCCGCCAACCGCGTGCGCACGGTTAAGCTTGTATGTTCCCACACCCGGAATATTCGCATACAAATCTCTCATAAACGATGTCATATAGATCGTCTTTGTCTCAGAATTGATGGAGATAAGTATCATGGAATCTGAATTTCCATTCCATGTTTCACCCGCTCTCAAATCAACGCCGATTAGCAGCAGGTTATAGACACTATCCGATGTGGCAAGCTCCAGCTCTGAGTAAGAAGCAAGCTGATCTGCCGCTGCATTAAGCGCATCCTCTACAGAGACTTCATAGCTTGCTCTCTCCTCATCAGAAAGAGAATCAAGATCAACCTCCTCGTATCTATAACCGATTACATTTCCATCCTCATCAGTCTCTTCCACCAGCCTGTAATATACGCCGTCTTCATCAGTATACTCTACGTCCATAAGAGTTACGTCATCATCACTCACATAATTTGTCAGATTATAGTAATAGCGTATCAAAAGCGTGACAGCACCGACCGCAACCAGGGCAAGCACCGCCAGAACACATGCCGCAATCCCTGCTATTCTTAGCGCTTTATTTTTCTTCTTTTTCTTCGCATCATTCGCATCCGCCGCATATGTTTCTTCAGTCGCATCCTGCTCTTTTAGCACTTCCTCTGCCGATTGTTGTCTTTCCTCGCCGTCAAAGGCTTTTTCCTTCTTCGTGGCAGTAGGTTTTCTACGCGCAATTTTTTTCTTCATCATAGTACTTTTACATCCTTTCCGATGGGAATGCAGTTCGCACAAGCACAACCTGTATTTTCTTCGCCATTATAGCATATTTTTATCTGATTAAAAGAACTTTTTTGTAAACTTTCCGTTACAAGGTATACTCATTTAATTTTTCGCTATAATTTTAACATCCCCGGGAAAGTACTACCCCGTACAGCCTTTAGACCCCTTTCACACTTAGTCAGGCAACATTTTTCCTTGACAAAACCCACCGTCTCGGTTATCCTATCTAAGGTCAAATAACTGGAGACGTATCGAAGCGGTCATAACGAGCCGCACTCGAAATGCGGTTGTCCTTCACTGGGCACGTGGGTTCGAATCCCACCGTCTCC
>CAZYLH010000050.1:0-10106 GCA_964648695.1 uncultured Lachnospiraceae bacterium
CCCCGACCCACGGCTTAGAAGGCCGTTGCTCTATCCAGCTGAGCTACGGACACACATTTTTACACTGGTCTAACCCAGCAAATCGGGGCGACAGGATTCGAACCTGCGACCTCTCGGTCCCTAACCGAACGCTCTACCAAACTGAGCCACGCTCCGAAAAATTCGTCTGCACCAATGTCTTTTTTCACTGCGCAAACATGACGATTATAAAGCAAAGCTTTTCTTTTGTCAACGATTTTTTAATAGAAATCCGAACACAGCCAACCCGTGTCCGGAAAATCACAAGCTCCCCGAGTAGGACTCGAACCTACGACAGCGCGGTTAACAGCCGCGTGCTCTACCGACTGAGCTATCGAGGAAGACTTTTGTATTATAGTCAGAGCTTTACGCTTTGTCAACCACTTTTTGCTTCTGCAAAAAGGATGGAACGCCTCCCGCAGGATCATTCATGACCATGCGGGAGTATACCTTTGCATTTAAAAAACTCTGTTTTTTTACGCCAGCTTTGCCTTTGCAGTCTCAACAAGCTTTGCAAACCCTTCTGCGTCATTTACTGCCATGTCAGCTAACACCTTGCGGTTTAAGGAAACATCAGCCAGCTTAAGTCCGTACATGAACTTGCTGTAGGACATTCCGTTCATACGGCATGCAGCGTTGATACGCGCAATCCACAGCTGTCTGTACTGTCTCTTCTTCTGCTTTCTGCCTGAGTATGCGGTTGCAAGCGCACGCATCACAGACTGCTTTGCTACTCTATACTGCTTGGATCTGGCTCCCCTATAACCCTTTGCTAACTTTAACACTCTATTATGCTTTTTCTTAGCGTTCATACCGCCTTTGATTCTAGCCATCGGTAATTTCCTCCTTTAATGCTCAAACTTATAGATAAGGTAAAATCTTCTTCATGCTCTTTGCGTTAGCACTGTCGGTAATGGTAGCCTGGCGCAGATTTCTCTTTCTCTTTGCAGACTTCTTGGTCAGAATATGGCTCTTGTAAGCCTTCATTCTCTTTAACTTACCGGAACCGGTTTTCTTAAAACGCTTTGCAGCAGCGCGACTTGTCTTTAACTTTGGCATAACAATGTCCTCCTGTATTTCATAATCTATTTTACTGATAGCTACCGCTTCTCAGATAAAACCATGCTCATGCTTCTGCCCTCAACCTTTGCGGGCTTTTCAATCACTGCCAGCTCTGAAAGGGACGCAGCAAAATCGTCCAGAATATGCTTGGAAGCGTTCATATGAGCCATCTCACGGCCCCTAAAGCGCAGGGTAACCTTTACCTTATTGCCCTTTTCAAGAAATTTTCTGGCGGCGTTGGTCTTCGTCTTTAGATCGTTGTCATCGATATTCGGAGTCATACGAAT
The DNA here is from genome assembly GCA_964648695.1 of uncultured Lachnospiraceae bacterium. Classification (GTDB taxonomy): domain Bacteria; phylum Bacillota; class Clostridia; order Lachnospirales; family Lachnospiraceae; genus UBA4292. The sequence goes on from CAZYLH010000050.1 coordinate 1,368, forward strand.
CTCCTTGATCTCAACGGTCTTTTGCTTTTTTCTCGCTTCCTTTTCCTTACGAGCCTGTTCATAACGGAACTTGCCATAATCAATGATCTTGCAGACCGGCGGTTTTGCGGTCGGCGCGATTTTCACCAGATCAAGATCTGCCTCTCTTGCAAGCTTTAATGCCTCCTTTGTAGGCATGATTCCCAGCTGAGACCCATCCTCAGCTACCACTCTTACTTCCTTGTCTCTAATCTGCTCGTTGATAAATAAATCGCTAATGGCTTTTCACCCCCGTCATGTATTTAAATATTCGCAAAAGAAAAAGCAGACGCCCCAAAAGCTCTGCTTCTCAAAATCCGGTCATCATGCAACACACCCTGGCATTTCAAATAATGCCAAGCGCAACATGCATTTTACCATATTAACCATAGTCGCCTCTGCGCTATGGTGAGAGAACACTCTGCTTTCCTGCGAACAGGTTACACTTTAGCACAGCTTGCGATAGTTGTCAACAAAAAAGTTGGCTTTTTCGCCCTTCCCGGCTGTTTTCTGTTTACAAAAGCCTTATCAGCCGGCTGACAAAGCCTGCATAAGCTCATAGACATTGTTCACGCCAACGCAGTGTATACCCTTTGGCGCCTCGATATTACTCAAGGAGACATTTGGCAGTATGCACCTTGTAAAGCCAAGCTTTACAGCCTCGTTTACGCGCTGCGCGGAGGCGGATACGCCCCTTACCTCACCTGCAAGACCTATCTCTCCAAACACAATCGTCTTTTCATCAAGCGCTATATCCTTAAAGCTTGACATCAAAGCGGCGACAAAGCCCATATCCATGGCGGGCTCTCCCACTCTCATGCCGCCGGTAACATTGACATACGCATCATATTCATAGAGCGGAAAACCAAGTCTCTTTTCCAAAATGGCAAGCAGCAGGTTCATTCTATTATAGTCCACTCCGGTGCTGCTTCGCCTTGGCATTCCAAAGCTGGTCTTACAAACCAGCGCCTGTATCTCTAAAAGCACCGGTCTGGTTCCCTCAATACAGCATGTCACAACGGAGCCCGATACGCCTTTCGGTCTTCCGGTCAGCATAAATTCTGAAGGGTTTTCCACCTCTCTTAAGCCGTCCTGACACATCTCAAACACGCCGATCTCATCCGTAGATCCAAAACGGTTTTTCACAGCCCTTAGGATACGGTAGGACGCACTCCTATCTCCTTCAAAATAGAGCACCGTGTCTACCATATGCTCTAAAACTCTTGGCCCTGCCACCACGCCTTCCTTTGTCACATGGCCAACCAGAAAAATGGATATGCCAAGCCCCTTTCCCAGGCGCTGCAGCATAATAGTGGATTCTCTCACCTGCGCAACGCTTCCCGGAGCGGACGGCACATCCTCCCGATACATGGTCTGTATGGAATCTATCACCACAACCTGCGGCTGCGCGGCCTTAATAACCTCTTCGATCCTGTCAAGGCTTGTCTCACACAAGAGGGAGATATCCCCCCTAAACTCTCCTAGCCTGTCCGCGCGAAGCTTTATCTGCTTTAGAGATTCCTCTCCCGAAATATATAAAACACGCTGTCCCTGCTCTGAAAGCTTTCCGCAAGTCTGAAGCAACAGAGTGGACTTTCCTATTCCCGGGTCGCCTCCCACCAGTATCAGGCTTCCCGGCACGATCCCCCCGCCAAGAACACGGTCAAACTCCGTACTCTTACAGGACAGTCTCTCCTCCTGCTCTGTGGAGACCTGCTGTAGGGGGACGGGCTCCGCCCCGTCTATAACGCCAGAAAGGCGGTTTGTATAAGCCTTTTTTTCTTTCTTTGGCGCTTCCACCAATGTGTTCCACTCGTGACAGGCAGGGCACTGCCCCATCCATTTAGACGCCTCACAGCCGCAGCTTGTGCAAAAAAACGCTGTATCCCTTGCCTTTGCCATCAGCTTCCCTTCACAACGCGAACATGCACCGGCGCGCTGCCCAGCTCAACATTTAGCGCAAGCTTTCCGCCCACATTTGTTTTTAGGCGGTCAACCTGTACATCGTCCAAAAAGACATCATACTCACAGTCCTCCTCCAGACCGATGATAACCTGCGCTGTTGTAGGCCCTTCCACATAGAAATCCACTCCCGTTGCCTGCTCCTTAAAGCGGCTCACGGCAGTGCCGGGAACGGACTCATATGCAAACAAACCGTTTTTTTCCAGCTTTGTTATCTCCTTGAAGGTTTTAACCTTGTAGATATCCCCCTTCCACTCGTATCCGTCCTTCTTTGCCTTTTTATCAAGCTCATAGTTTCCAAAGCTAAGCGTGTCCTGATCTGCGCACACCAACTCTTTTACTACCGCCATTTTTTCTTCCTCCTCTACTTTACGGCCTTTACGACAAGCCCATTCTCCCCCTTTTCAACGGAGACTTCCATGCCGCTTGTTACCCGTTCGTCCAAAACCGCGTCCGCTAACATATCCTCCACATAGGTCTGGATCGCCCGCCGTATCGGTCTCGCACCATATTTTACATCATAACCTTTTTCAGATAGAAATTCAATGACTTCTTTGGAAAATGAAATGCTAATATCCATCTGCTCCTTGAGCCTTTTTGTAAGCTGCTCAAGCAGAAGCTGCGTAATCTGCATGATTTGATCTTTATCCAGGCTATGAAACACTATAATCTCATCAATCCTGTTTAAAAACTCCGGCTTAAAGGTTCTTCGCACTTCCTCCATCGCTCGCTTCTTCATCTGCTCATGCTTTTGCTCATCATTTTGTTTCTGCCCAAAGCCAAGCTGCTTTGGAGATACAATATTTGACGCGCCGCAATTTGATGTCATAATGATGATGGTATTCTTAAAATCAATTCTTCTGCCCTGGGAGTCTGTCACCTGTCCATCGTCCAGTATCTGCAAAAGGATATTAAAGACATCCGGATGTGCCTTCTCGATCTCATCAAAAAGGATTACCGAGTACGGGTTTTTACGAACCTTTTGAGAAAGCTGTCCGCCCTCCTCGTATCCGACATATCCCGGAGGCGAGCCTATCATCTTGCTGACGCTTGCCTTTTCCATATACTCAGACATATCCACCCTGATAATGGATTTTTCCGCGCCAAACACCGCCTCTGCCAGGGCCTTTGAGATCTCTGTTTTTCCCACGCCGGTGGGGCCAAGAAAGAGAAAGGACCCGATAGGGCGTCTTGGATTTTTAAGCCCTACACGACCTCTTCTTACCGCCTTAGCGACCGCACCTATCGCCTCATCCTGACCGATCACTCGTTTATGTAGCAGATTTTCCAGCTCGCGAAGTCTCCTTGTCTCCGTCTCTGTGAGGGTTTGAACAGGTATCTTTGTCCATTCAGCCACCACCGCCGCGATCTCATTTTCTCCGACACTTTTTACTTTAACGTTTCTTTTTTTTCTACCGGAGGCTTTATTCTTCTTAGCTAATAGCTCCTGCTGCTTTGCACTGATATCAGCTGCCTTTTTAAAATCCCCAGCCAGCACAGCCTCTTCCTTTTCTTTTTCCATAAGAGCCTGCTCTATCTCGCTGTTATCTAAAGCTTTGGTATCCAGCTGTAAACGCGCCTTTGAGGCAGCCTCATCCATCAGGTCAATCGCCTTATCAGGGAGGAATCTGTCGTTAATATAGCGTGCAGAGAGCTTTACCGCAGCCACAAGCGCGGCATCCTCTATCACAACATTATGGTGCTTCTCATACGCCGGGCGCAGACCTTTAAGTATCTCTATGCACTCGTCTATTCCTGGCTCCTCAACCAAAACCGGCTGGAAACGTCTTTCAAGCGCAGCATCCTTTTCGATGTGCTTGCGGTATTCGCTCACAGTGGTTGCACCCAAAATCTGCAGCTCCCCCCTTGCAAGCGCAGGCTTTAAGATGTTTGCCGCATCCATAGCGCCCTCCGCATCCCCCGCGCCGATCAGCATATGCACCTCGTCCACAAACAGGAGCACATTGCCGTCACTTACCACCTCATCGATAAGCGCCTTTATCCTCTCCTCAAACTCCCCTCTGTACTTTGTTCCAGCCACCATCGCGGTGATGTCAGCCATGAGAAGGCGTTTTCCTGACATTGTGTCCGGAACAGCTCCCCCGGCAATTCTCATGGCAAGGGCTTCAGCGATCGCCGTTTTTCCCACTCCGGGCTCCCCTATCAGGCAAGGGTTGTTTTTCGTCCTGCGGCTTAGGATCTGTATCACCCTGTTTATCTCCTGCTCCCGTCCCACTACCGGATCAAGTCGACCTTCCCTGGCGCTCTTGGTTAAATCCCTAGTGTATCGCTCCAGCACGCTCCTGCCTCTGCTCTTGCCACCGTTTCTTCCCAGTGCCTGAGCAAATTCCGGCTTATTGATGATGTCTAAAATCTCCATATAAAGCTTTCTGATATCAACCCCCATGGTCTGGAGCAGTTTATATGCCATGGATGAATTTTTTCGAAGTATAGCCAAAAGTAAAATTTCTGTTCCGATCTCATGGAGCTGTGCCAAAGCGGCAAGCCTTCCCGCCTCATCAAGCGTCTCGGAAAGCCTTGGTGTGTACTCTAAGGACCGGTTTGCACTCAGCGTATTTCCATCTGGTTTTGCAAACTCGCCCATCAACTCCTGAACCTGAGCTGCATCTACTCCGTACCTGACAAGCAGTTCAAAGGCCACACTCTTTTCTGCGCAAAGTAAGCCCAAAAGTAAATGCTCTGTTCCGATATAATCCTGACCGAGCTCTTTTGCCTTTGTCCGCGCACACTTTATCGCGCTTTCCGCCTTTTTTGTGTATCGGCTCATCATAAACCTCCAAGTAAAATTTCCATAGCTGACCGGAAGCCGCTGAAGTTGTCAGCGGCTTCCATAAATAAATATACAGTTAACTCTTATTCCTCGTCCTTATCCTGGTCATCATCTGTGAGACCTGAAAGGTCGACACGGAAATCCTCATCCATGACGAAGTCTTTTTCTTCTTCCTTCTCCTCTACAAGGTCTTCGAAGCTGTAGTCACTATCGTCATCTTCATCATCTTCCTCATCAGGGTAATCTGCATAATCCTCATTGTCTTCATTAAGGCCCTTATCATCTACAAACTCATATTCGTTGTAGATTTTTCTCAACTTCAACGCCAGAATGATCACGAAAGCAAACAGTATCACCGCCAGAACAATCAGTGCCACGATTATGTAAAACTTCAGCCAGCTTTCACTTGTATACTGTTCCGCCAGCTTTTCATATTGCTCACGGATCGCGTCTGCGTCGCTGCTGTCCGTGCTGTCATTTGTGGAAGCAGTGATATCTGCAAAATACCTGACAAAGGTTCTCAGCTCCGTGTCAAAACGGTAATAACCCTTTTCACCCTCTTCGTTAATCGCATATACCAGGCATACAACTCCGTCTGCGTCGCTGTCTGAAAGCTGATATGCCTCGAATGTCTCGCCGCTTATGGAAAGACTGATCTTTTCAAGTCCATTGTCATCAAAATCATCCGGGAAACTTAAAATATAATATGTTGTGGTAGTGGAGACAATGCCAATATAATGAGAGAACTTCCCAGTCTCCTCGTCATATATATAAAAGTCACCGTCCTCGTCCTCGCTCTCGGTCATATATACCAACACGAGGCCGACATCATTGATTGCTGCCTTTACAGAATAGCCTGAATATGTAATCTCATATTCTGAGAAATCATCAGGAATATCTTCGTCCCAGTCAGTGACAAGATAGAAATCATCGCCGCCAAAGGGGCTCTCCACTAAAATGTAGGAAACGTCATCGGCCTCTTCAGAGGTTTCCGTCTCATCTTCATCATCAGTTGGCTCCTCATCATCGGCATCATCGCCCACGGTGATGATCAGCTCCTGCGAATACCCCTGATAGTTGATAATAAAGACATTTTCGCCTTCCTCAAGAGCCTGCCCTACCTGATCGCAGCTCCAGCCGCTGACAGGCTGAGTTGTTCCGTCCTCATAGACCGCGAGAACAGATAGCTCTATACCGGATACTGTGTCCCCTACCTGCTTATCTCCGCCTACGTATACAACCTCGATTCCTGTGATCTCCGGGGTAGGAGTCGCAGTCGGCGCAGGTGTTGCCGTTGGCGCAGGAGTCGCTGTCGGTGCGGGCGTTGCTGTTGGCTCAGGTGTGGGCGTTGCTGTCGGCCCTGCAACCGTAACCGTCTGTGAAGCCGCAGAGACGGTTGCTTCATCTATAGCACCACTATCTTCGTCAAAAAGCATCAGGATGATCGCATCGTCGGTTGCCAGCGGTCCAACTGTAATCTCGTATGTGCCCGCCGCGCTCACTGTATAGGTAAATGTCTGTGTGTCGCTGGTTCCATATGTGCTGTTGCCGTCGTTATAGTCCGTGGTTCCAATCTGGGTTCCGTTCACATATACCTGGTATCCACCGCCGATGATCTCGCCGTCACTTCCATCCGTGGATGCTGTGACTGTAATTGTGATAGTGTCACCCACTGCCGCAGTAGTTGAGCTGACAGCTATGCTGATGCTCTCCTGAGCAGCAAACGCTGTAAACGGCGTCAGCGCAAGCACACCGCATGCGATCAGTGAAGCCGCAATACACCTTAATATCTTCATACCTGTTCTCCATTCTGCCATATAGGCTGTTTTCCTATATCTAATCTATATAAAGCAGCTATGCTGCTGGTTATTTACTTACCGAAAGGCCTTTACCCGCCATGTGCTCATCAGACAAATGTCAGATGAATTCGGTATGTTGCTGTATCCCCGTTTTCGGCCTTCGTGGTCACCGTGATCATGCTCGTCGACGAGCTGATTGTGATCGTGCCGATGCCGGATATCGAAGTGGTGGAAGCAAATGCCTCCGCACTTACCCTAAGGCTCTTCGTGCTCTTTGACACAGTTATATAGTAGTCATAGGTATCATAGTGGAAATTTATCGTGTATCCTGTAACCGACAATGACTTTAGCTTGTAATTAGGGTTACCGTCCTTGGTCGGCTTAGCCGCAGCTGTGGATGGCATATTATTATATACCGGAATCTTAAAGACAAACGCCTCGTCAAGCGCATCCAGATCCTGGTATGCCAGATATACATTGTAGCCCTCATTTGTGGCCGCGAGGAGATTTTGCATGTACTGGTGCCAATAATATCCGTAGTACTCTCCCTCTACATCAAATTTCTGCAGATAGAGCGTATCCTGTCCTTTCAGGATATAGTTTTCCGCCAGCTTCTGCGCTCCGCCAAGAAGTGCTTTATACGGAGTATCCCAGCCGTTTGACACAGCCTCCTCCAAACCATTCTTTACAATTTGCGCAGTCGTTGAGCCTGACGCGCTGATATTAAAGTAGTTATAATACCCTTCATATCCTGAATATGTTCCGGATATTAAGTCGCTGGTTCCGCTGACTCCCTGCTCCTGACGCACTCTGGAAGCAAGCATATAGGGGCTGACATTTATCTGCTCAGCTATCTTCATGAACGCTTCTGCGTAGGTTAGGTCCCCTGTCTCCGTAGTCTCCTGGCTTATGGTATACTTATTATTCACCTGGAGCTTTAAGTAAGTTCTGTCAACACTGTTTATGGTACCGTCCTGGTTTACATCTCCCGCCTTTATTTGAATCTCGGTAAGTGAATATTCTCCCATGACATACATTTTAAGATAGGTTCTATCAACAGAGTTTACCTGACCGTCACCGTTTAAATCTCCGTAAAGCAAGACCATACATGAGCTTACAACTCCATCCGAGGAGACTACCTGTACCACATCGCCCGTGCCGACATAGTCGCTTGAAGATTTTCTCGTGCCGCTAGAATCCACCACCTGAAGAGTCCCCTCATCAGAAGTCAGGTATGACAACAATGTCCCCACAGTCGTCTTGTAATCCAGCCCGCAGATATACTCCTCCAAAACCGTGTAGGTGTCAGACGAAATAGTTTCGTTTTCAGTCACAGTGCCTGAGCCGGAAACTATCGTGCCGCTCATGAAGGTTCCTTCTAATATTTTCTCAACGCCCTCCAAGTTTTGAACATCCCCGTTATATGTCAACAGCTCAAACTGGAAAATATATTCCTCCGTGAGGAAGTTCCTGGGATCCATATAGTACTCCACAGCAGCCTGCGAAGCCTGTACCCAGTAAGGTGAGCTTATAATATACCATGAATTATTCTCCCAGTCAAAGGAGGTTGAAAGAGTCGTATCCTTAAATGAAGAAGGATAGCTCGATGTATCAGGGACAAGATTTCTGGCGTAGGTCATCTCATTTTCGATGACTGTGTCCCAGTCAAGATTTGTTTGAAATGCGACAAAAACCCAGTCCGGATGCTCTGCATGAAGCTGGCGCAAAGCGTCCTTATAGCTTTCCGGAAAACCCTGTTCATCCAGATAATCCTCAAATTCCTGATCATATGTGTATGTGGCGGCCAGCGCCTCTGTCATCATGCCAAGCATACCGCTTCCTAAAGATGAGAGTGTCACAGCTATGCAAAGCAAAACGACCTTTAATGCCTTCCCAAAGTTATTTTTCTTCATTTCTACCTCTTGCTTTCGTTTCAGAAAAACATTCGTGCTGCCTTGGTCAATCCTCTCTCATGTTAGCTCATTATATTTTATGAAGCCAACCATGTCAAGTTGAAATTGCCCATCAAATGGTTCCCAAGCAGGAATTCTAATGGTTTTCACCTACCTATGAAGGGGCTCATGTGTGATTAGAGCAGCGTCCCCGGGTATGATAAAAAACCCCCGACTAGCGTCGGAGGCATCGCTTTTTCTTATCCATACCCTCAAA
>CAZYLH010000051.1:0-5984 GCA_964648695.1 uncultured Lachnospiraceae bacterium
GAAATGGAGCTGTTAATGGCAAGGATACCATCCTTTGGAAGAAGCTCCATATATTTTCTAAAGGAACGGCGGATATCTTCAAGGTCTTTAAAAAAGTCCAGATGATCCTCCTCGATATTTAAGATTAATTCCACAGTGGGGTAAAGGGAGAGGAAGCTGTTGGTATATTCACATGCCTCTGTCAAAAATGTGTCGCCTGAGCCAACGTGGATATTTCCGCCGATGCGTGGAAGCATTCCGCCAACGCAGATGGTCGGCTCTAAGGAGGCGTTTAGTAAAACGTGGCTCATCATGGATGTGACGGTGGTCTTTCCGTGCGTGCCGGATACGCCGATAGCCGTGGGGTAATTCTTCATAATCTGCCCCAAAAGCTCCGCCCTGGTGAGCATGGGTATACCGAGCTTTTTTGCAAAAGAAAATTCCGGATTATCCGGATGGATTGCCGCGGTGTAGATAATTACGTCCGGGCGATCATCTAAATTTGAAGCCAGGTTTCCCTCATAGATGCGTATGCCCATTGATAAAAGGCGCTTGGTAATGGGGCTTTGGCTTTCGTCAGAACCGGAGACGGTAAAGCCCCGCTCCTTTAATATGATGGCAAGCCCGCTCATGCTGATGCCGCCGATACCGATAAAATGTGCTTTTATTGGATTGTCAAAATCTAACTGAAACATGTAAAATCCTCCGGTGAATCTGCGGGGCCTTTTGACTCTGGAAACATTATAGCATCCTTCTTAAAAATTGCAATGGCTTCTTCCTTTAGTGTAAAGCATGAGGAAAAATTTGAAATAAGAGCGAGAGCAAGCTTGTAAAGAGAAAACAGCCGCTAGGAAAATGCACAATGGTATCGGGGGAGAGTTGACAGTCAAGTGTAAAAAGTTGACAAAAACTTAGACAAAAGCAGGGGTAAATCCTGAAAAATACACAAAAAAATCGAAAATTTCTCGCCCAAAACCGGATTTTAGTGTTCACAACAAAAAACAAGTGTGCTATAATGTACCCATCTTTACACAAAGGGGTGATTACGTGGTTAAAAAAGAAATGATAGCGATGCTGCTGGCAGGCGGACAGGGAAGTCGACTGGGTGTTTTGACATCAAAGGTGGCGAAGCCCGCGGTGGCATTCGGAGGGAAGTATCGTATCATCGACTTTCCCTTAAGTAATTGTATTAATTCCGGCATTGATACTGTGGGTGTGTTGACGCAGTATCAGCCGCTTCAGCTTAACTCTCATATAGGTATCGGTGTTCCCTGGGATCTGGATCGAAACATAGGCGGAGTCACTGTCCTGCCGCCATATGAGAAGAGCAAGGGTACGGACTGGTATACCGGTACAGCTAACGCGATATATCAAAACATCGAATACATTGACGGCTTTAATCCTGACTATGTGCTGATATTATCAGGGGATCACATCTACAAGATGGATTACGAGGTGATGTTGGACTACCACAAAACCAATAACGCGGATCTCACGATTGCGGTTATGCCGGTTCCAATAGAGGAGGCCAGTCGCTTTGGCGTGGTTATCACGGATGAGAACGGAAAGATTACAGAGTTTGAGGAAAAACCGCCAAAGCCCCGTTCAAACTTAGCTTCCATGGGTATCTACATCTTTACATGGAAGGTGTTAAGGGAGGCTCTTATCGCCACAGGGAATGTGTCAAACTGTGATTTTGGAAAGCATGTGATTCCATACATTCATGAAAGAAAGCAGCCAATCTATGCATATGAGTTTAGCAGCTACTGGAAGGATGTTGGAACTTTAGGCTCATACTGGGAAGCAAATATGGAGCTTATAGACATTATCCCTGTGTTTAATCTCTATGAGGAATTCTGGAGAATTTATACAAAAACGGAGAGCCTACAGCCACAGTATGTGTCGGAACAGGCGTATATTGAAAGATCGATTATAGGGGATGGCTCAGAAATCTACGGCAAGGTGTATAACTCCGTTATAGGCTCCGGCGTCACCATTGGAGAGGGAGCGGTTGTCAGAGATTCCATCATCATGCAAAACGCAGTGATAGGAGCGGGCGCACAGCTTGATAAGGCGATTGTTGCAGAAAATGTACAAGTCGGGGCAGGCGTTAAGATGGGTGTCGGCGAGTATGCCGAGAGCCAGTTAGACAAAAAGGTTTACGCGTTTGACCTTGTCACAATCGGCGCTAATTCTGTAATACCGGATGGTGTGACCATTGGTAAAAATGTTGCCATTTCCGGCATCACCACAGAGGAAGATTATTCTGAGGGGGCATTGCCGAGCGGCGGATATATCATAAAGGCAGGTGATAAATGATGAGAGCGGTTGGTATAGTTTTAGCCGGTGGCAACAATAAAAAAATGAAGGAGCTGTCTGAGAAGCGGGCAATCGCCGCCATGCCGATCGCCGGAAGCTACAGGGCGATTGACTTTGCCCTCAGCAACATGACAAATTCCAATATAAATAAGGTGGCTGTGCTGACCCAGTACAACTCTCGTTCTCTAAATGAGCACCTTAGCTCCTCCAAATGGTGGAATTTTGGACGAAAGCAGGGGGGGATGTTTTTGTTTACCCCTACCATCACTGCGCAAAACTCTAACTGGTTTAGGGGAACAGCGGATTCCATCTATCAGAACCTTCATTTTTTAAAGACAAGCCATGAGCCGTATGTGGTTATCGCCTCCGGAGATGCGGTGTATAAGTTAGATTACAGCAAGGTTTTGGAGTATCATATCGAGAAGAAAGCGGATATCACTGTTGTGTGCAAGAATATGCCGGACGAGACGGATCTTACCCGCTTTGGCCTTGTAAAGACAGACGCTGATAACCGCATAGTGGATTTTGAGGAAAAGCCCATGGTGGGTTCCTATCAGACGGTATCCTGCGGTATTTATGTTATCAGAAGGAGGCTTCTCATAGAGCTGATTGAGCGCTGCGCGCAGGAGGATCGCTATGATTTTGTAAATGATATTCTCATCCGCTATAAGAATCTCAAGAGAATCTACGCGTACCACATAGAGGGATATTGGAGCAGTATCTCCAGTGTAGCTGCATACTACAAGACAAACATGGATTTTCTAAATGCCGAGGTTCGAAACTACTTCTTTAAGGAATATCCAAATGTCTATTCCAAAGTGGACGATCTGCCTCCGGCAAAGTATAATCCCGGCAGCCAAGTGCGAAACAGCTTAGTTTCCAGCGGTTCAATTATCAACGGCACGGTGGAAAACTCAATTCTGTTTAAGAGCACATTTGTGGGAACAAATTGCGTGATCAAAAATTCTATTATCTTAAATGATGTCTACATTGGCGACAACACGGTGATAGAAAACTGTATCGTGGAGAGCAGGGATACCATCCGGGCTAACACCACCTATATCGGTACACCGGAGGACATCAAAATTGTGATAGAAAAAAATGAGCGCTATCTGATTTAAGGGGTTTAGGATAGCAGGAGCGTGAAAAAATCTATATAAGAGGGGACTGACATGAATATAACAGATGTACGAGTAAGGAAGGTTGCAAAAGACGGAAAGATGAAGGCGGTTGTGTCTGTGACGCTCGATGACGAGTTTGTCGTTCACGACATAAAGGTTATCGAGGGAGATAAGGGGCTGTTTATCGCCATGCCAAGCAGAAAGAGTGCGGAGGGAGAGTATAAGGATATCGCCCATCCCATCAATTCTGCTACCAGGACGCAGCTGCAAAACATCATCATAGACGCATATGAAAAAGCACTTGAAGAGCAGCCGTAAAACCCATTTTGTGATAGGGACATATGTCTTTTTTGGCGAGGAATGCTTCGCAGGCGCTAAGCGTTCCTCGCTTATTTTTGGTGGACATTTTTGCGGGGGCGTGTTATAATCAAAAAACCAGAGAGAGCGGTTCAAAAAAGCTGTGTTTCCAGTAAACTATTCCGGTATGCTTGAGACACAGTATTTTTTTTGCTTTGAGAAAAAGGCTTAAGGAAGGGTGAAAATGAAGATAATTATTGGTCTGGGAAACCCGGAGGATAAATATACAGGGACAAGACATAATATCGGTTTTGATGTGATCGACCGTTTGGCGGCTGACCATGGGATTTTAGTAAGCACAAGAAAACATCAGGCGCTTATTGGGACGGGAGTGATTGAGGGGTGTAAATGTGTGCTGGTGAAGCCCCTCACCTATATGAATCTTAGCGGAAACAGCGTGCGAGCGCTGGTGGATTTTTACAAATGTGACCCGACCCAGGACATAATCATCATCTATGATGATATAAATCTGCCGGTGGGGCAGCTTCGCCTACGGGCAAAGGGGAGCGCCGGTGGGCATAATGGAATTAAGAGTGTGATCGAAAATATCGGAGACGTTTTTTATCGGATCAGGTTTGGGGTGGGGCAAAAGCCAGCCCAGATGGATCTGGCGGATTATGTTTTGGGACGCTTTTTGCTAAGCGAATGGCCAAGGGTTAAGGAAGGGGTGCTTGATGCCATAAAGGCGGTCGAGGTGATCTTGGGTAGCGGATTTAACGAGGCACAGAACATTTTTAACCAGAAAAAAGAGTGACATGGAGTGAGTATGGCGGATTTATTTGTAAGTCCTTTAAGTGATCTGGCAAGCTATAATGAGCTTTTGAGGTGCCTAAAAGAGGGCATCGTCCCGGTTCAGATGACGGGCTGTATGGGCTCTCAGCGGGTGCATCTGATGTATGAGGCGGGGAAGAATTTTAAATGGCGCCTCATCGTGGCGGGAAATGACCTGGCCGCAAGACAGATCTATGAGGATTATATGCAGCTGGACGAGCATGTGTTTTATTATCCAGCCAAGGATTTGATCTTCTACCAGGCGGATCTTCAGGCGGGAGCCCAGTTGGGCGAAAGATTAAATGTTTTACGGTGCTTATATGAAAATGCGGGCGGGACTATCATCACCACAATGGACGGGTTGATGAATGTGCTGCCGCCTTTTGATTCCTGGAGGCAACATGTCCTCTATGTAACCGCGGCCCAGAGGTTGGCCACGGAGCAGTTTTGCCGGGATTTGGTGGAGATGGGGTATATACGCTCGTCCGTTGTCAGCGTCCCGGGAGAGTTTTCGCACAGAGGGGATATTCTGGATATTTATCCTTATACGGAAGGTAATCCAATCCGCATCGAGCTGTGGGGGGACGAGGTGGATTCTGTGCGCTATTTTGACGCGGAAAGCCAGCGCTCCATCGCAAGTGTAGATGAGGCTTATATTTTTCCGGCAAGGGAGCTTGTCATTACGGCCGCAGAGCAGCGAAAGGGTCTTTTAAAGATAGAAAAGGAGTATAAGGAGCAGTATCAGCTGTTTAAGGAAAAGGAACGCTACGATGAGGCGCTAAATCTTAAGCAAAATGTTGGCGCATTTATCGATGAGCTTTCCGGCGGAGTGATACCGGGTAATATCTATAGCTTTTTGGAATATTTTATTCAGGAGAAAAAGAGCCTTCTAGACTATATGCCGGAGGATACGGTGATATTTGCTGTTGAACCTGCCGGGATGCAGGAAAAGGGCGATGCGGTGGAGGCGGAATTTTTGGATAGCTGCACCCATCGGCTGGAAAAGGGATACATTTTGCCGGGTCAGACTGGTCTTATCTATAAGGAAAAGACGATCATGGATCGGCTTGCAAAGAGCCGGACGGCCCTGCTAACGGGCCTTGATGCGCCATTTTCATCACTTAATGTAAGGAAGTGCCTAGGAGTTCAGGTTCAAAGCATCAGCCCCTACAAGGAAAATACCGCGCTACTGATAAATGATCTCATAAAGTGGCATAAGGGCAAGTACCGTGTTGTGATTCTTTACGCCAGCAAAACCAGGGCAAGGCGCATGGCTCAGTACTTACAGGATTACGACTTAGACGTATTTTACTGCGATGAGAGGGGAGGAGAGGCCCTTCCCGGGCAGACCATGATTGCCTGCGGCAAGCTGCACCGCGGATTTTCATATCCGTATCTGAAGTTTGTGGTTCTCACAGAGGCGGATATGTTTGGCAC
>CAZYLH010000051.1:6084-10037 GCA_964648695.1 uncultured Lachnospiraceae bacterium
AGGACGAAGAGCAGGGTAACGGCAGCGGTGGAAAAGGTTGCAGTGGAGCTGGTTGAGCTCTACGCGGCAAGGCAGAACCGCCGGGGATATGCTTTTTCTGCGGACAGCCTTTGGCAAAAGGAGTTTGAGGAGAGCTTTCCCTATGAGGAGACGCAGGATCAGCTTGAGGCAATCCGGGCGGTAAAGGAGGACATGGAGAGCGCCCGGATAATGGACCGGCTTATCTGCGGTGATGTGGGATTTGGAAAGACTGAGATTGCCATACGGGCCGCATTTAAGGCGGTGCAGGATGGAAAGCAGGTGCTATACCTTGTCCCCACCACCATTCTCTGTCAACAGCACTTTAACACCTTTTGCGAGAGGATGAAGGATTATCCCATCAGGGTGGATATGCTCAGTCGCTTCTGCACAAAAAAGCAGATAACCCAGACCATACAGGATCTAAGAAAGGGGCTTGTTGACATCGTGATCGGCACGCACAGGGTGTTAAGTAGAGACGTAGAGTTTAAGGATCTGGGGCTCTTTATTGTCGATGAGGAGCAGAGATTTGGAGTTTCGCATAAGGAAAAAGTCAAGCAGATGAAGCAGAATGTGGATGTGATAACGCTCACTGCTACCCCCATCCCAAGAACGCTTCACATGAGCCTGATAGGCGTTCGCGATATGTCGATTTTAGAGGAAGGGCCAAACGACCGCCTTCCGATTCAGACATATGTGTGCGAGAGCAGCACAGAGATGGTGCGGGAGGCTATCGCCAGAGAGCTTTCTAGGGACGGTCAGATCTATTATGTCTACAATCGGGTGAGAGGAATCGCCCGGGTGGCGGAGGAGATAGGCCGGATGCTCCCGGAGGCAAATGTGGCTTACGCTCACGGACAGATGAGTGAGCGGGAGCTTGAGCGGATAATGCTGGATTTTGTAAACGGTGAGATTGACGTGCTGGTATCAACCACAATCATCGAGACGGGGCTTGATATTCCGCGAGTAAACACCATTATTATTGATGACGCTGACCGTCTGGGTCTGTCCCAGCTTTACCAGCTTAGGGGGCGCGTGGGGCGCTCAAGCCGCATGGCGTATGCGTTTATCATGTATAAGAAAGATAAGCAGTTAAAGGAGGACGCTCAAAAAAGGCTGATGGCGATTCGTGAATTTACAGAGCTAGGGAGCGGAGTCAGGATTGCCATGAAGGATTTAGAGATCCGCGGCGCTGGAAATTTATTGGGGCATGATCAGCATGGACATATGGAGGCAGTGGGTTATGATTTATACTGCAAGCTCTTAAACGAGGCGATTAAGCGCCTCCAGGGAGGCGTCGAGGAAGAAAAATTTGAGACCCATATTGATATCAATTTAGACGCATATATTCCTGAGAGCTACATCAAAAACGAGAGCCTTCTTCTTGAGATGTATAAGAGAATAACGACTATCGAGAGCGAGGAGGAATATGAGGATATTCAGGATGAGCTGATAGACCGCTTCGGTGATCTGCCTGTGCCATGCCAAAATCTCCTGAATGTTGCTCTCTTAAAGGCACTTGCGCATAGCGCGTATGTGGAAACGGTGCGCGCTACAGTGCGAGAGACAAATCTTATTATGTATCCACAGGCGAAGATAAACACTCAGAGGATTGATGAGCTTTTAAATATGTATCACGGCAATCTGAGAATTATCGTCGGAAAGAAGCCTACATTTGTGTTTTATGAGCGAAATCCGGGGAGAATGACACTGGAGGCCATGTGTATATCCCTAAAAACGCTCTTAA
Organism: uncultured Lachnospiraceae bacterium; assembly: GCA_964648695.1. Classification (GTDB taxonomy): domain Bacteria; phylum Bacillota; class Clostridia; order Lachnospirales; family Lachnospiraceae; genus UBA4292. Next base: position 7,850 of record CAZYLH010000051.1, read on the forward strand.
ATGACATAAAAATGTTGCTAGTTGAATGATTTGGTGTTATATTGTATTAGATTGGGCTTACAATCGGAAGATTTATTAATTGAAAGGCTGGTTTATTATTATGAGACGAATAAGACGGATATTATCCCTGTGCTTGGGTACTGTAATCGGTGCGGTGGCCCTTTTTGGCTGCTCAAAGACCTATACGGATGAAGAATATGCTACCACAGTGGTGGCTACCTTTGGAGATCAGGATGTGTATCTTTACGAGGTGAATTTTTATTTAAAGGTCATGCAGGTGACCTATGACACCTACTATGATTACTATTATTCAACCTACTATGGCTTTAGCAGTAAGGAGGAGTTTTACGAGTACACGGGCCTTACTGAAAATGGCGAGACGTTTTGGGAGGCGATTAAAGAAGATGCCATGGCAACGCTGATGCAGACCTATATTCTCTGCTACCAGGCGGATGAGTATGGCATATCTCTGTCAGATGAGGACATTGAAAAGGTGGAAGAGGCTGTAGAGACATTCCTCTCCGAGACTGACGAGGGAGTTATCAGCGCCTGCAAGGTGGATGAGGAAAAGCTTACAAAGATATTTACAGACAATGCTCTTGCAAACAGAGTATATGAATACATTGTATCCGACATCGACACAGAGGTGGACGAGGAGGAATACCGCTACACGGAGGTAGCATATCTTGAGATTACGGAATCTGATGTAACCTCAGTTGACACATCTTCCAATGACGATGACGAGGAGGAAGAGGAAGAGGTCGATTATGAGGCGAAGGCAGAGGAGGTTCTGGCGGCTTTACAGGAGCAGATGGAAATCTATTTAGAATCCGGTGAGGACGATGACACCATTCCATTTGAAGAGGTGGTCTCACTGTATGAGAATAGTACAGAAATCTCGGTTAGCTATACGGAATCTACGGAGTACTCAAAGCCCGATGACGATGAGGAAGAATCCCTTCAAACCATCTGCTGGAATGATCTGGAGACAGGGGATTACACAATCTGGTATGATGAGGATTCTGAAACAGCATATGTTATCTACTGTATAAACGATGATGTGGAGGATTCAAAGGAGGCTGCGATAGAGGAAGAGCTGGAGAGCCGCAGGACGGAGATGTTTGAGGAAAAGTACCCGGACATTGTGGAAAGCAGCCCTGACTTTAAGGTGGTTGCCAGCGTTTATGACAGGCTGGCATACCAGGATATCGAGTATGCATCAGATACTGATACCTCCGATAATGACGTTGACGCGACTGACAATGATGCATCTGATAACGATGCATCCGAAAACGATGCAGATGCGTCTGACAATGAATGATGAGATAGATGGAGGATAGGAAATGTACCGCAAGGTTTCTACAGACATGAACTTTGTCGAGAGAGAAGAAAAGGATGAACAGTTCTGGCGGGAAAACCATATTTTTGAAAAGAGCATGGCGAGAAGAGAGGGCTGTCCGCAGTACATGTTTTATGATGGACCGCCCACCGCTAACGGAAAGCCGCATATTGGGCATGTGCTGACCAGAACCATCAAGGATATGATCCCGCGCTATCGCACGATGAAGGGCTATGAGGTTCCAAGAAAGGCAGGATGGGATACGCACGGCCTTCCGGTGGAGCTGGAGGTGGAGCGCGAACTTGGACTTGACGGCAAGGAACAGATCGAGGCGTATGGACTGGAGCCGTTTATCAATCGCTGTAAGGAAAATGTCTGGAAGTACAAGGGCATGTGGGAGGACTTCTCCTACAAGGTAGGCTTCTGGGCGGACATGGACGATCCATACGTTACCTATCACGATGACTTCATAGAGTCTGAGTGGTGGGCGCTTAAACAGATCTGGGATAAGAAATTACTCTATAAGGGCTTTAAGATTGTGCCCTATTGCCCGAGGTGTGAGACGCCCCTGTCCTCCCATGAGGTGGCGCAAGGGTATAAGGAGATAAAGGAGCGTTCAGCCATCGCCCGCTTTAAGTGCCTTGATGAGGACGCCTATATTCTGGCATGGACTACCACACCCTGGACACTGCCCAGCAATGTGGCTTTATGCGTTCATCCTGACGAAGCTTATGTTAAGGTAAAGACTGCGGACGGCTATACCTACTATCTGGCGGAGGCACTCTGTGAGCAGATCCTTGGCAGTGAGCCCACAGCTCCATATGAGATTTTGGAGCGCTATAAGGGAAC
>CAZYLH010000052.1:0-4943 GCA_964648695.1 uncultured Lachnospiraceae bacterium
CTTGCCAAGAAATACAAAAAATTTAGAGTACGCTGGTGCTAATGTGATGGACCTTTCTGAAATGACGGCGCAGGAAAAGAGGGAGTTTATCACATCGCTTTCGGTGGGGAGCATCCTAGTACTTCCCGGACATGTGGTGATGTATATGGGTGAGATGAGCGTCTTAATAGGTGATACAAGCTACGAGGCCCCAGCTATACTTCACTGCGTCACCGGATATGTGGATGTGGACGGCACTAAGGTGGAGCCATATTCTTGCGTGCTCACATCCATTGACATCTACAGCAGGGGGGACGAGAGCTATCTGGATTTGATAAACGTATGTATCAGTTTTTAAACCAGTCTCTCTGGATTTTTCTAAAAATTAGCCCTAAAAAGAGAAAAAAACAAAAATTTTTATAAAATATTTATAAGTATAGCGCAGTACAGACCTTGACCGGGCGTGTGTTTTTGCATTAAAATTATGGGGTGAGAAAATTGGATGCGCTATAGATAAAAGCCGGGCACAAGTAAGAGGCCTGGCTCTTTTGGAAAGGGGGAAAATCAGTGGCGAAAGTTGAACAGGTTTTAGATTATAAACAGATAAAAGCTCTCTCAAAGTTGTGCCGGGAGCAGAACATCATTGCCCCGGAGCTTTATGGAAAGTACAATGTCAAAAGAGGACTTAGAGATATCAACGGAAAAGGCGTTCTTTCCGGTCTTACAAAGATTTCCAGAATCGAGTCCAGCGAGATTGTGGATGGAAAAAGCGTTCCGTGTGACGGAAAATTATATTACAGGGGAATCGACATCAGGGATTTAGTTGACGGCTTTATAAAGGATGACAGGCTGGGATTTGAGGAGACAGCATATCTGCTGCTCTTTGGAAAGCTTCCGAATGAGCAGGAGCTTGCGGATTTTAAAAGGCTCCTTGCAGAAAGCCAGAGTCTTCCCACCAACTTTACCAGGGATGTAATTATGAAGGCCCCCAGCAAGGACATGATGACCATGCTCTCAAAATGCGTGCTGACGCTTGCCTCGTATGACGATAACCCGGACGGCTTAGAGCTCTCAAATGTGCTGCGCCAGTGCTTAAACCTAATAAGCACTGCTCCCAGGATGGTTGTCTATGCATATCATGCCTACAATTATTACGAGTGCAGGAACAGCTTTTATATTCACTATCCGGATCCGAATTTAAGCATCGCGGAAAATGTGCTCAGAATGCTGCGCCCGGATAAAAAGTACACTGCCCTTGAGGCAAGGGTGCTGGATTTGGCGCTTATTTTACATATGGAGCACGGCGGCGGAAACAACTCGACATTTACCACCCATGTGGTCTCATCCTCCGGAACAGATACATACTCCGCTATTGCCGCGGCTCTGGGCTCTCTTAAAGGGCCAAAGCATGGCGGTGCGAACATAAAGGTAGTGCAGATGATAGCGGATTTAAAGGAGAATGTGACCGATCTTACGGACAGGGAGGCAGTCTCGGATTATCTTAGAAAACTTCTTCACAAGGAGGTGTTTGACAAAAAGGGACTGATCTATGGAATGGGACATGCTGTCTATTCCATTTCTGACCCCAGAGCACTGATTTTTAAGCGCTTTGTGGAGGATTTGGCGGTTGAAAAGAACAGGCTGGATGATTTTGCCCTATACTCCATGATAGAGGAGGACGCGCCAAAGGTGATTGCCAGCGAGCGCCATATCTACAAGGGCGTCAGCGCGAACGTGGACTTTTACAGCGGGTTTGTATACAGCATGTTAGATATTCCGGTTGAGCTGTTTACTCCGATGTTTGCGATTGCAAGAATGGTGGGCTGGTCAGCGCACCGCTTAGAGGAGCTTATTAACGTGGACAAGATTATACGTCCGGCGTATATGAGTGTATCGGATCCTCTTGAGTATCTGCCGCTAAAAGATCGCCCATAGACATAAGAGCTGCTTTCTGCTTTTTAGGCAGGGCAGCTTTTTTTTCGCCCACAGTTTTTGCAATAAAAAAACGCCTTACGGCGTAAAAAATGCGCATTCCACGTTGTTGCCTCTCAATGAGCGTTACTTAAGACAGCCAACTCGGCCCAAGCAACCTTACGGCACACAGAGAGCACTGCTTAGTGCTGCTTCATTCCTGACCTGACACGGTTTGCAGGTCTCTGTTGCGCAAGACTCAGACGTCAACATCGCTTATCTAAGGCAGCCTCACCGAAAAAGCCCCGCGGTGGAATATCACCCCTGCTGTAGCGGATTGCAGGTACAGGGCACCGCTATCTCCCCGGCTGCGCCTCTATAATATAAGTGACAGGCATTTGTTTGTCAACCAAAAGTTTTGCCGCAGGTTTTAAAATTGCAGGTTTTTTTGCGCTTTTGTAGTAGTATTTTGATAAAATCTGGTGTATACTAAAAAACGGTTTTTAGACGAGAAAACGTGGGTTGTAACCGTATCATAATCAGGGAGGCAAAGGCCACAGGCATCAGCTTTGGCGATTGACGGAGTGATTTATGGCATATACAGCGCTATATCGAAAGTGGAGGCCGAAAAGCTTTCCAGAGGTGGTTGGACAGGAGCCGGTGGTAAGGACTCTGACTAACCAGATAAAAGCCGGAAGGGTTGGTCATGCATATCTTTTTTGCGGAACCCGCGGTACGGGAAAGACCACCGTGGCAAAGATATTTGCCAGGGCGGTAAACTGCGAACATCCGATAGAGGGAAGCCCCTGCAATGAATGCGCCACCTGCAAAGCGATACTTAAAAACTCCTCCATGAATGTGGTGGAGATTGACGCGGCTTCAAACAACGGCGTGGATAATATCCGCGAGATCAGAGAAGAGGTTAAATACACTCCCACCCAGGGGCGCTTTCGAGTTTATATCATTGACGAGGTTCATATGCTCTCACCCGGTGCGTATAACGCACTGTTAAAGACATTGGAGGAGCCGCCGTCATATGTGATTTTCATTCTGGCAACCACGGAAGTGCATAAAATTCCGGTTACAGTTCTCTCAAGATGCCAGAGGTATGATTTTAAGAGAATTAGCGCGGAGGAGATTTTTGGTCAGCTAAAAAAGCTTACGGACGCGGAGGGAGTATCTGCCGAGGAAAAGGCGCTTAGGTATATTTCAAGAGCCGCGGATGGGGCGATGAGAGATGCGCTTAGTATTTTGGAGGAATGTATCTCCTACTACTATGGTCAGCCACTTACCTATGAAAACGTCCTTGACGTGGTGGGGGCTGTGGATAATTCGCAGTTTATCTCTCTTTTAGAGTGCATTAAAAGTGCGGATGTAAAGCCCGCCATGAAGATTATCGAGCAGCTGGTGTATTCTGGAAGGGATATAGCTCAGGCGGTGGGAGATTTTGTCTGGCTCCTTAGAAACCTTCTTATGATCCAAACCTCCGAGGTTGGGGAGGATGAGCTGGGGATGAGTGCGGAGAGCTTTTCGGCGCATAAGAGCATAGCCATGCAGCTTAGTATGGAGCAGCTCATGGGCTATATTCGCAATTTTTCTGATCTTCAAAACAGTATGCGCTATGCAGCGGATAAGCGCACGCTTTTGGAGATGGCGGTGATACGGGCGATGAACCCGAGAACAGAGAAGGATTTTTCCGGGCTTTTAGGGCGTCTGCGAGCCTTAGAGGAAAGGGTTTTAAGTCTTGCGGAAGGCGGCGTTAAATTCCCTGAAAAAACTCCTAAGGATATCTCTAAGACAGAAGAAAAAGATACGGCGAAGCCGGTAAAAGAGGAGGAGATACCACAGGCGGCTTTTGAGGATTTAGAGCAGCTAAAGAAACGCTGGAAGGAGATTGCAAATGCCTGCGGCGGCATGATGGAAGGGTTTCTTGAGAGGACTTCCCCGACATATAGAAATGAACATGGATTTATTGTCCAGTTTGAGAAAGTTTTTTTCTTAAATCAGATAAACACGCCGGAGCGGCGAAAAACTTTGGAGGACGCGGCAGTAGGGGTGATGGGAAAAGAGTTTCATTTTAGCCTGATGCTCGCGGAGCAGCTAGATGAAAATATACGGCTGGTAAAAAAACAGGATGAGCCGTCCCATCAGGGTATCGGCATCAAGATGGGTGAAGAATAAGAGGAGGAAGAACGAGATGGCAAAAAGAGGAGGATATCCCGGGGGAATGCCGGGAAATATGAATAATTTGATGAAGCAGGCTCAGCGCATGCAAAAGCAGATGGAGGAGCAGCAAAAAGAGTTTGAGACAAAGGAGTTTTCGGCCTCCGCGGGTGGCGGAGCGGTGACGGTTGTGCTTAACGGAAAGCGTGAGATAATATCCGTGACGTTATCACCCGAGGTTGTTGACCCGGATGATATCGAGATGCTACAGGACCTGATTATGGCTGCGGTAAACGAGGCGCTAAAAAAGGTGGATGAGGAAAACGCCGCTAACATGAATAAGCTGACCGGCGGTCTTGGAAATATGGGCCTGGGAGGTCTGCTGTGATGATGCAGGAGAGGGTTTTAGAGTGGCTTTATGCCCACCAGGATGAGCTGATTTCTGATCTGTGCGACCTGATAAGCATAAACAGTGTAAAGACGTCGCCTGAGCCGGGAAAGCCCTACGGAGCGGGGGCGGCAGGGGCGCTTTCGCTTTCGCTAAAAAAAGCTAAAAGGTATGGCTTTTTAGTAAAAAATTATGACAATTATGTGGGATGCGTGGATTTTAACAGCGCACCCCGCCAGTTGGATATACTTGCACACCTGGATGTGGTTCCGGCAGAGCCTGAGCACTGGACAGTAACATCTCCCTTTACTCCCGTGGTAAAGGATGGACACGTATATGGCAGAGGAAGCGCTGATGATAAGGGGCCTGCCGTTGCGGCGCTGTATGCCATGAGGGCCATAAAGGAGCTTGGAATTCCTCTAAAGAAAAATGTGCGCCTGATTTTGGGCTGTGATGAGGAGAGCGGAAGCACGGATATAGAGTATTACTATGCGCGTGAGCC
>CAZYLH010000052.1:5043-9493 GCA_964648695.1 uncultured Lachnospiraceae bacterium
TGCCGCTTATGGAAAGCCCCGCCGTGGAGGCTGTCAAAGCCTTGTCGCAGATTTTTCCGCATGGGGATTATGCGGGAGCGGCAGCCGGGGTTAAGATGCAGGATGATATAACCGGCGCTCTGACAATTTGTCTAAATATGCTTACGCTGGGTAGGGCTGGGCTACAGGCCGTCTTTGACAGCCGTTTTCCGATGTGTGGAAATCAGGAAAATATATGTGCTGTGTTAAGGGATAAATGTGAGGCGTTTGGCTTGCAGCTGTCTGATACCCATATGAGCATGCCCCACTATGTGCCTGAGGATTCCCATTTTATAAAAACACTTCTTCAGTGTTATGAAATGTATAAGAAAAAACCCGGAAGATGTCTGGCGATAGGTGGCGGGACCTATGTGCATAATTTAAAAAACGGCGTTGCCTTTGGGCCGGTTGAGTTAGGTACTCCAACCAACATTCACGGAAATGATGAGAATATTTCAGTGGAGGACTTAATCCTCTGCGCCGCTATCTCTGCACAGGCCATCATCCAGCTTTGCGGCGAGGATGGACAAGAGGGAAACTAAAAGATGAATTACTACAGTGAACAGATCACAAATCTGATCGGAGAGCTGTCACAGCTTCCAGGTATAGGGGCAAAATCAGCTCAGCGCCTGGCGTTTCACATCATCAGCATGCCTAAGGAAAGGGTGGAGCGTCTGTCTGAGACTATACGCTCTGCTAGGGCGAATATACGCTACTGCAAGAGTTGCTGTACTCTCACGGATAGTGAGCTGTGTCCGATATGTGGTAGCGCTAAGCGCGATCACTCCACGATCATGGTGGTAGAAACCACCAGAGATCTGGCGGCTTATGAAAAGACGGGGAAGTTTGAGGGGGTTTACCATGTGCTTCAGGGTGCCATCTCCCCAATGCTTGGTATTGGGCCCGGGGATATAAGGCTGACGGAGTTGATGAGACGGCTTCAGGGGGATGTGAAAGAGGTGATAATCGCCACCAACTCCAGTCTGGAGGGGGAGACGACAGCGATGTATATAAGCAAGCTGATTAAGCCCACCGGCATTAAGTGCACCAGGATTGCCAGTGGCGTCCCCGTGGGAGGGGATTTGGAATATATTGATGAGGTCACCCTTCTGCGGGCACTGGAAGGAAGGATGGAGGTCTAGCATTGGATAGATTTGAGTATGGGCTGAAGGTGGAACAAATTAAAAAGCTGCTTGAGCGCAAGGATTATTCGGGCGCAAAGGAAATTGCGGACGGCGTGGAATGGAAGCGGGAAAAGAACCCGAAGCTTCTTTCTGAGATAGCAGAGCTTTATGTGCATGAAAAAGATGCGCAGACAGCCCTTAAAATATATAATTATGCATATAACGTCTCCAGCAGGGGTCTGTTGATCCTTGAGAGAATGACAGAGCTTGCTTTGATATACGGACAGATCGATCTGGCGGAGGAGCTCTGCGAGGAATACCGCACAGCAGGAGCTTATGATGCGGATTACTACCTCTTTAAGGTTCAAATCGCAGAGAGCAAGGGCGAAGGGATCGATGAGAGAATTTTTTGGCTTGAAAAATACTGCAGTCAGGAGCTGGACGAGGAGGCGCTCTACCGTTTGGCCATGCTCTATGACCGCGCGGAGCGTGAAAAGGACTGTGTAAAAATTTGTGATTATATCATAAATTTCTTTTGCTCAGGTGAGACGGTGGACAATGCCATACAACTAAAGCAAAAATATGAGCCGTTAACCAAGTATCAGGAGGACCGTGTGACAGATTCTGCAAAATTTGAAGAAAATTACAAAAAATACCTGGCGTCTATAGGTGCAAATGAAGAGCCGGCAAAGCAAGAAGCAGAAGAGGAGGAGAAGAAAGAGCAGGAGACTAAAGAAGATCATCCTAAGGAAGAGAGCGAAGATGCTAGCAGGACTGAAGATGAGAAGGATGATGAAAAAGAAAGTGATACAGAAGAGCCCGTAGAGATAAGAGAAGAGATAGAAAGTACGCGGGAAGTAGCGATTGAAGATGATGCAAAGATTGCGAGTGAGATAAAAATCGAAAAAGAAGTAGAGGCTGAGAGCGAGAAAAAAGACGAGGAAGAGGCGCTGGAGGCTTATCTGGAGAAAGTGGTTGCAGATGATAAGGCGGCTGCAGAAAATAAGCCTCAAAAAGAAAATGCCACGGGAGAGCCTGATAAAGCGGAAACAGGAGCCGAGAGTGGGCCGGAAGCTGAGAAAAAGCAACAGGAAGAGCTGGAAGCCTACCTGGAAAAAGTGGTTGGAGATGATAATAAAGCTGGAAAGGAAAAAGGGAGCGAAAACGAAAATTCCGCAAAAGAGCCTGAGGAGATAAAAATAGAAGTCGAGAGTGAGGAGAAATCTGAGGGCGACCTTGAAGCCGAGAAAAAGGAACGGGAGGCGCTTAAGGCAAATCTGGAAAAATTGATAACAGATGAGAATGAGGAAAACCCACCGGAAGATGAGAGCGAACCTAAAGAGGAAAAAGAGGCAGTAGGCGTATCAGACCTTGAGCTGGTTGTTCCAGAGGGAAGCTTTAGCGTTATCTGCAGCGATATGGCGACAGGTGTAAAATATGCCATGGAGCTCGTGCGCATGGGGGGCAAACGGGAAAACAGCGACCGCGTTGCGAAGATATCCGCTGTCAAGGTAAACAAGTCAGGTTTTTCAACTATCGAGAAGAAGCTTGACGGAAACATTTTATTGATCACGGGCGCCGGAAAATTAAAAGGCAATGCCTTAGAGGGTATCTGTGCATGGACTGGTAAGAGCGAGGACAACAGGGTAATCCTTGTGGATGATAAAGATCGGACGAAGGATTTAAACAAAAGAAGCCCCAAGCTGATGGAGAAACTGGAAAAGCCCTATTTCTACGAGGAAAAGGATGTAAGTGAGTGGATGGAGCTTGTGGAGGCTTATGCTAAAGAAAATGGCTGCGTTTTGGCGGATGATGCAAAACGTCTCGTTGAGGCATATCTTAGGGATAAGGAAGAGAGGGAAGATGTGGTCATAGGGATAAAGCTAACGGAAGCGGTGCAGGATGCACTTTCTAGAGCGAAAAAAAATTCCATGAGAAACTTTATCTCATCACTTATGAAAACAAAAAACGACGGGGATGGTTTGATTATCTTAAGAGACAGGCATTTTACGTGATGGGATGAGTCTGCCTCGTGCGCATTTACCGGGAAACGCTTTTGTTTTGGGAGGAAAATGACTTTGAACTGGTTGGAGATTCTGATTATCGCTCTGATAGCGATTATGGCCCTGATAGGATATGGCAAGGGCTTTATAAAGATGATCGTGGGACTTGTGGCTATGGTGATCGCCCTGTGTGCGACAGCAGTTCTTGCCCCGATGCTCTCGGATTATATCAATAATGAAACCCAACTGCGCCAGCAGATCGCATCTTCGCTGGAGGAATATTTGACGGAGCAGATTGGTGAGCAGCTTGAGCAGAGTACGGAGGCAGCGCAGCAGGCGGCGGTGGAAAACCTTATGCTGCCGGAGACGGTGAGAGACGCACTGCTAAAAAACAATACCTTAGAGAGCTATCAGGCGCTTGGAGTGAGCACATTTTCTGAGTATGTGAGTAATTTTGTCGCAAAAACAGGCATTGTCGCGATCGCATATTTGATAGTCTTTTTGGTTCTCTATATTGTACTGAGAATTGTGTTTAAGCTGTTAAATGTCGTGACATTATTACCCTTCTTAAAAGGCGTAAACCGTTTGGCGGGAGCGCTGCTCGGACTATTTCACGCGCTGGTATATGTATGGGTGTTCTTCTGCATTGCCACCGCGCTTCTAAATACTGGATGGGGAATGTCAGTGATGGCGATGATAGATGAGAGCGTATTTCTTAGTATGCTATATCGCTCTAATATAATTCTTTCGGCACTCATGGGTTAAAAAATGAAAAACGGGCGGAGAAGCAGTTTTCTCTACCCGTTTTTTTCGTTAATAATTAAAATCATGAGCAAGCCACTGGATGTTACTAAAAGGATAGTAGATAAACAGGGCTTTGCCGAGAATGTCCTCGCTCTTTACGCAGGTGTTTGTCCAGTAGCGAGAATCGTATGAGCTGTTGCGGTGGTCGCCGAGGACAAAATAGGAGTCCTCCGGGATGGTGTAGGGACCAAAATCCTTGGCATCTATCAGATAATCCTCGTTTAGATACGGCTCATCAAGAGGGGTATCGCTTCCATTTATATAGACAAGACCGTCACGCACCTCAATAGTCTCGCCCGGGAGGCCTACTATCCGCTTAATGTATATGGTTGTGGGGTCATCCGGAGCGGGAAATATAATGATATCGCCCCTTTCCGGTTCTGATAGGACATAGGCAAGACGATTTCCGATAATCCGGTCGTAGAGCTGGATGGTATCTTTCATGGAGCCGGAAGGAACGTAGCAATTGATGATGATATAGTGGGTTAAAAGATAGGCGAG
>CAZYLH010000053.1:0-8828 GCA_964648695.1 uncultured Lachnospiraceae bacterium
ACAACGCGGTTTTCTACTATATCTATAATGCCAATGCCGTGCTTGCCGCCAAGAGCATTTAGTTCCTCGATGATGGCGGAAACCTTCATGGATTTGCCGTTTAGTGCAACCGGCACGCCCTTCTCAAATGAGATGGAAATCTCCTCTCCCTCATCCGGCGCTTTTTCCGGTGAGCATCCTAAAACGAGGAGATGATCATAGTCCGGGGCGTTTGCCGGATCCTCAAGCTCTAGGCCCTCATGGCTTATATGCCACAGATTTCTATCGCGGCTGTAGCTTGAATCTGCGCTGAAAGGAAGGTCAATTCCGTGCTCCTCGCAGTATTTGATCTCGTCCTCACGAGACTGCATCTTCCAGGTGTCACTGCATCTCCAGGGAGCTATGATCTTAAGGTCTGGCGCTAAAGCCTTTATACCCAGCTCAAAGCGAACCTGATCGTTGCCCTTGCCGGTTGCTCCGTGGCAGATGGCAACGGCGTTTTCCTTGCGGGCAATCTCCACCAGCTTCTTTGCGATAAGAGGTCTTGCCATGGATGTGCCAAGGAGATACTTGTTTTCATAAACAGCGCCCGCCTGCACGCAGGGAACGATGTACTCGTCGCAGAATTCATCTACAACATTAAGAATATAGAGCTTTTCTGCGCCGCTGTACTTAGCGCGCTCCTCAAGTCCGTCAAGCTCGTTTCCCTGTCCGACATCGATACAGCAGCAGATAACCTCATAGTCATAGTTTTCCTTAAGCCAGGGGATGATCGCAGTGGTATCAAGACCACCGGAGTAAGCCAATACAACCTTTTCCTTCATAGTATACTCTTTCTGCGCAGCGCTATTTTTTGTATGTATCCACGGCTTTTGTGCCCGCTGCGCCGGACACATCCGCCAACCCCGCTTTATTAGATGGGGGAAATTTAACCATCACTTAATATACACCAAACAAGAGGAAAATGCAAGACAGCCCGCCCCATGAAGTTGACATAATCCGCGCTTTCTTTTATACTACGCGTGAAATATTACTTGGTAGACTTCATATTAGAAAGTGGGGAAAATATGGCAGAGGTATATGCTTTTTTGGCGGACGGATTTGAGTTGGTAGAGTGCCTTGCGGTTGTGGATGTTTTAAGAAGGGGAGGCGTGGATGTATGTACTGTCTCCATTATGGGAAAAAAGCAGGTTAAAAGCGCACAGCAGGTAACTGTCCTTGCAGATGCGTTATATGATGAGGTAAATGTTTTGGAGGCGAGATGCCTTTTCCTTCCCGGCGGCAAGGTGGGAACGGATAACCTGGGTGCGTTTAGGCCTTTGGTGGAGGAGCTAAAAAGGTGCGCTGCTGATGAGCACCGCCATGTGGCAGCTATCTGTGCGGCGCCAAGCGTGCTGGGACAAAACGGCATCCTTGTGGGAAAGGAAGCCACATGCTACCCGGGATTTGAGGACAAGCTGATAGAGGCAGAGTTTACAGGAGCTGGGGTTGTGACCGATGGAAATGTCACCACCGCGCGGGGAATGGGCGTTTCTGTTGATATGGGCCTTGAGCTTTTAAAAGTTCTTAGAGACAGGGAAACATCGGATAAGATAAAGGCGCAGATACAGCATCCGGACACCATCTAGTATTTTTTGAGATTCTACGGCCCAGAACGGGTGAAAATAGGAAAGAATTTAGTAAAATTATGCTAGCAATGTAAAAACACTTGTGCTATAATTAGCTTTCGCATGACCAGCCAGAAGATACACTGATTTTGGCTGTGAAAGAAGATAAAAGAATGGTGTCTGCCGTAAGGCGGATAGCTAAAGGAGGATTATTTTAAAATGAGCGTACAGGTAGAAAAGCTGGAAAACAGCACTGCAAAGCTGACCATTGAGGTTCCTGCGGAAGAATTTTTAGAGGGAATGAAGAAGGCATACCAGAAGAATAAGAACCGCTTTAATGTGCAGGGCTTTCGTAAGGGTAAGGCTCCCCAGGCGTTCATCGAGAAGATGTATGGCCCGGAAGTATTTTATGAGGATGCCGCAAACGCAGTGATCCCGGACGCATATGAGAAGGCTTATAACGAGTGCGGTGTTGAGATCGTCTCCAGGCCTGAGATAGATGTAACCCAGATCGAGAAGGGAAAGCCCTTTATCTTCACCGCTACCGTGGCCCTAAAGCCTGAGGTGACCCTTGGAGATTACAAGGGAATCGAGGTTGAAAAGTCTGACCTGTCAGTTTCTGAGGAGGAGATTGACGACCAGGTAAGAAGAGTGCAGGAGAGCAACTCCCGCATGGTTGAGGTTACTGACAGAGCGGTTGTTGACGGAGATATCGCAAAGATTGATTTTGAGGGCTTTGTTGACGGCACTCCTTTTGAGGGAGGAAAGGGAACTGACTATGCCTTAACCATAGGCTCACACAGCTTTATCGACACCTTTGAGGAGCAGATTATCGGGCATCAGATCGGAGACGAGTTTGATGTGAACGTGACATTCCCAGAGGAGTATGGCGCAGAGCACCTGGCAGGAAAGGCTGCTGTGTTCAAGGTTGCACTTAAGGGTATTACAGAGAAGCAGCTTCCTGAGGCTGACGATGAGTTCGCAAGCGAGGTCTCTGATTTTGAGACGATGGCTGAGTATCGGGAGAGCCTTAAAAAAGAGCTTCTTGAGAAGAAGGAGCGCGAGGCAAAGTCCGCTAAGGAGGACGCTGCCGTTGCAAAGGCTGTGGAGAATGCGACCATCACTATAAGCGAACTTCAGATTCGAGACACCACCAGCAATATGGTAGCTGATATGGCCAAGAACTTCCAGCAGCAGGGAATCAGCATGGAGATGTACCTTCAGTACACCGGCATGACAGAAGAGCAGCTCACCCAGCAGATGACTCCAAGAGCCGAGAGCAGAATTCAGTCAAGAGCGGTGCTTGAGGCTGTGGCAGAGGCAGAGGGACTGACAGTATCAGATGAAGAGCTGGATGAGAAATATAAAGAGATTGCAGACCAGTACAAGATGGACATCGATAAGGTAAAAGAGATTATGGGCGAGAGCGGCAATAAGAGCCTTACCGCAGACATTTTAGTTCAAAAGGCAGTAAGCGTGATTGTTGATAACGCAGTAGAAAAGTAAGCATAGAAAGGACGCAAATATGGCATTGATTCCCTATGTCATTGAGCAGACCGGCCACGGTGAGCGCTCATATGATATTTTTTCAAGACTATTAAAGGATCGCATTATTTTGCTTGGCGAGGAGGTAAACGACGCAAGCGCCAGTGTGATTGTGGCTCAGCTTTTATTTTTGGAGGCGGAGGATCCGGACAAGGATATCAGCCTGTATATCAATAGCCCGGGTGGTTCTGTCACCGCAGGCATGGCTATCTATGACACCATGCAGTATATCAAGTGTGACGTTGCCACCATCTGTGTGGGTATGGCGGCCAGCATGGGCGCATTCCTCTTAGCAGGAGGCGCTAAGGGAAAGCGCTACGCCCTTCCAAACGCTGAGGTGATGATCCACCAGCCCTCCGGCGGAGCGCAGGGTCAGGCGACAGAGATCAGCATCGCTGCAGAGCATATTCTAAGAACAAAGAAAAAGATGAATGAGATGCTCGCTAAAAACTGCGGCCAGCCCTATGAGAGGGTAGCTAAAGATACGGAGCGAGACAACTGGATGAGCGCCGAGGAGGCGAAGGAGTATGGTCTTATTGACGCTGTTATGAGCAGGCGCTAGGGACACTCTTGGCGATTTTTGGGAGGTAGGAATGGCAGGAAAAATGGATGAGGAGTTTTGCGGCTTTTGCGGCAGATCCAGACGCCGTGTAAGACAGCTTATAGCCGGACAGCCCGGAAACTATATCTGTGACGAGTGCGTTAAGCTCTGCATAGATATTGTCAGGGAAGAGCCGGATTATGAAGAGCTGCAGAGCATAAATCTCTTAAAGCCACGGGAGATAAAGACACAGCTTGATGAGTACGTTGTGGGACAGGAACAGGCCAAAATTGCCTTAAGCGTTGCAGTCTACAACCATTATAAGAGGATTTTGCACAGCGACGACGGCGTTGAAATTCAAAAGAGCAATATACTTCTATTAGGCCCTACCGGCTGCGGAAAGACATTTCTGGCACAGACTCTGGCAAAGATATTAAACGTTCCTTTTGCCATCGCAGACGCAACCACCCTGACAGAGGCGGGGTATGTGGGCGAGGATGTGGAAAACATTCTTCTAAAGCTTATCCAGGCTGCTGACTTTGACATTGACAGAGCTCAGACCGGCATTATCTATATAGATGAGATCGACAAGATCGCGAAAAAGGGCGAGAATGTGTCTATCACAAGGGACGTCTCCGGGGAGGGTGTACAGCAGGCTCTCCTAAAGATATTGGAAGGCACCGTGGCGAGCGTTCCGCCCCAGGGTGGAAGAAAGCACCCTCAGCAGGAGATGCTCACCATAGATACAACAAATATTCTGTTTATCTGCGGTGGAGCGTTTGATGGATTAGAGAGGATAATCGAGCGCCGCATCGGAAAAAATGTGATCGGATTTAACGCGGAGGTTTCCAGCCAGGAAGAAAAAAATACGGGAGAGCTCTTCAAGGAGGTTTTGCCGGAGGATCTGGTGAAATTTGGAATCATACCGGAGTTTGTAGGCCGTGTGCCCG
Organism: uncultured Lachnospiraceae bacterium; assembly: GCA_964648695.1. Taxonomy (GTDB): domain Bacteria; phylum Bacillota; class Clostridia; order Lachnospirales; family Lachnospiraceae; genus UBA4292. The sequence goes on from CAZYLH010000053.1 coordinate 4,623, forward strand.
TCACATGTGCATTGGATATGCTTGATCGCGAAGCACTTTTACAGATTTTGACCACGCCTAAGAACGCTCTTGTAAAGCAGTACGAGAGCCTGATGGGGATGGATGATGTAAAGCTTGAGTTTACCGAGGAGGCATTAGAGCGCATTGCGGACCTGTCCTTAGAGCGAAAGACCGGCGCGAGAGGACTGCGGGCTATAATCGAGAGGGTGATGCAAAAACCCATGTTTGAGGCGCCATCCGACATGTCCATCGGGGTGTGTCGCATAACGCGCGAAGCCGTTGACGGGGAGGCGGAGCCGGAGTATACTTACCGGGATCCCAAGAAGGTGGCAAAAACCGAGCGTGCCCGTAAATTTGCAGCCGCGCAGACCGGAACGGATTATTCCTATAGTTGACAGATTAGTAATACGAGATGTTAGGTGACGGCTGCTGACGATAAGCAGCCGTCTTGTTCGTATATACTGAGGAGAATAATAGATGGATAAAGAAATGATTACGGCATCGGTTGTGATATTAAATAATATTTCTGTATTTCCCGGGGTTACAACCCTGCTTGAGATTAGTCGTAAGGAGTCCATAGAGGCGGTTAAATACGCGAACAAAAATAACAGACTTTTGGCTTTTTTCATGATAAAGGACAAAGATGAGGCAGCGCCTTTGGACGATGAGGACGCTTCCGAGCTGTCGCTGGGTAAGATTCGCCCCTTAGGCGTTCTTGGCAGGCTTTCCATTATGCAAAAAAACGCCAACGGAAACCTTCGCATATCCGTTGTGGGCATGGAGCGCGTAGAGCTTTTGGCACTCCACGATTCTTACAATGCTACGCTTATGGCAACGCCCTTACAGATGGCTTTTGCGGACACTAAGACCAGTGAGGCAGAGCAGGAGGCGATAAAGGAGATCATAAAGGAAAATTTCCTTACGTGCATAAGCGCCTATCCTAAGCAGCCCGGCTTTTTAGGGATGAAAAATCTGGTGGAGCAGGATACGCCCATCGGCGTGATGATGAACGCCATCGCGGCAAGGATTCCTTTTAAGCCTGAAAAGCGCTATCAGTTTTTGCAGACAACTCTCATTGAGGAGAGGGCGTATCTACTTATAAGGATGCTTGATGAGGAAGCGGGGATGCTTAAATTAAAGGCATCCATAAACGAAAAAGTGAAGGAACGCCTTGACCAGAATCAGAGAGATTTTGTGCTTCGCGAGCAGATGCGAACAATTCAGGATGAACTTGGAGAGGGAAATAGCGAACAGTTAAGGGAGTTAGAAAGCCGTCTTAAGGAGCTTAACGCCTCGGACGAGGTGAAGAGTCGGATAGAAAAAGAGCTTAACAGGATGAGAACCATGCCCTTTGGAAGCCAGGAGGGGGTTGTCCTTAGAAATTATGTGGAAACTTTGCTTGAGATGCCGTGGGAGAAGGTGACGGATGAAAACGTGGACATCTCCCATGCAAAGGAGACCTTAGAGGCGGACCACTACGGTCTTGATAAGGTTAAGGAAAGAGTCCTTGAGTATCTGGCAGTTAGAAATTTAAACGGCGGAAGGGAGAGCACCATCCTCTGTCTGGTTGGTCCTCCGGGAACTGGAAAGACCTCCATTGCAAGGTCAATAGCCAGGGCTTTAAACAGAAAATATGCGAGGATAAGTCTTGGAGGAGTGCATGATGAGGCGGAAATCCGCGGACACAGAAAGACCTATATAGGCTCCATGCCGGGGCGGATCGCAAATGCCATAAAGCAGGCAGGAGTTGGAAATCCCCTGATCCTTTTAGATGAGCTTGATAAGCTTGGCAAAGACCATCGGGGAGACCCGTCATCCGCACTTTTGGAGGTGTTAGACCCGGAGCAGAATGTGGCTTTTAGAGACCACTTCTTAGAGCTTCCGATTGATCTTGGCAAGGTTATCTTTATAGCGACCGCAAATGACGCAAGCGGCATACCGGAGCCTTTGCGTGACCGCGTGGAGATGATCGAGGTCAGCAGCTATACTGCAAATGAGAAGCTGCACATCGCAAAAAATTATCTGGTTGAAAAGCAAAAGCAGCGCCACGGCCTTAGCACAGAGCAGCTTACTATCACAGATGAGGCTATAGAGGGTATTATCCGTTTTTACACAAGGGAGGCGGGCGTTAGGGAGCTTGAAAGAAAGCTTGGGGCGCTTTGCCGAAAGGCTGCCAGAATGATTTTAGAAGAAGGCGTGGAATCCGTTTTTGTGGACAGGGATGACCTTTATGGGTTCCTTGGAAAGGTGCGCTTTCGGGAAGATGAGTTAGAGCACACAAACCAGGTGGGCATTGTCACGGGGCTTGCATGGACCAGCGTCGGCGGAGATACGCTTGAGGTTGAGGTGAATGTGATGCCGGGAAAGGGGCAGCTAATGCTTACCGGAAAGCTTGGGGATGTGATGAAAGAGTCCGCACAGACTGCGCTTTCATATGTGCGCTCCATCGGGGATAAATATGATATACCGGAGGATTTTTTTGAGAAGCATGATATCCACCTGCATGTGCCGGAGGGAGCAGTGCCAAAGGATGGGCCTTCTGCTGGTATAACCATAGCCACAGCCCTGCTTTCAGCAATCACAAACCGCAAAATAAGGGGTGATGTGGCTATGACGGGGGAGATAACCCTTCGCGGGCGGGTGCTTCCCATCGGCGGCTTAAGGGAAAAGCTTTTGGCAGCAAAGACTGCCGGAATTAAAGAAGTGCTTGTTCCGGCAAAGAACGAGTCCGATATAGCGGAGCTGTCTGTGGAGATCACGGATGGCATAAAGATCTGCTATGTAGAGGAGATGAATCAGGTTTTGACGGGGGTTATGGCTTATGATAATTAAGGATGTTGGCCTTGATATTGTCTGCGGCATTACAAGCAGGCTCCCAGAAAATACCTTGCCGGAATTTGCCTTTGCAGGAAAATCAAATGTGGGAAAATCATCACTGCTAAATGCTCTTATAAACAGAAAATCCCTTGCAAGGACATCCTCAGAGCCTGGAAAAACACAGACGATAAACTTTTACAAGGTGGACTGCCGCTTTAGGCCATCAGGCGCGGATGCGGACTGTGACAAAAAGCTTTACTATGTGGATTTACCGGGGTATGGCTATGCAAGAGTCTCAAGGCAGGAGCGTGAAAAATGGGGCGTGATGATCGAGAGATATCTAAATCAGTCAAAACAGCTTTTGGATGTGTTCCTCTTAGTGGACATTCGCCACTACCCTTCGGCAAACGATCAGCAGATGTTTCAGTGGATTATAGCCAATGGGTATCGTCCTGTGGTGATAGCCACAAAGGCTGATAAGATAAATAAAAGTCAGGTGACAAAACAGACAAAGCTTATAAGAACCGGGCTTGGGATGGAAAAGGACGATCTTCTCTTTTGCTTTTCCGCTAAGACAAAGGAGGGCAGAGAACAAATCTGGAGCTATGTGGGAAACAGGCTGAGTGAAGTGGAAAAAAAATAGAAATTAGAAAAAGCTTTAGGGGCTGTAACATCTATGATTTTTGGTCATTGATGCGATGGCTCCTAATTTTTACAAAAAATGTATTTAAGGGGGAGAGAAAAAATGGATGTAAGAACAATGGATACAAACACGATAATGCGGTTTGGCGAATATCTTACCTATGAAGAAAAGAGTAATGCGACCGTAGAAAAATATCTGAGGGATGTGAGACGCTTTTTTGCCTTTGCATCCGGAAGAGAGGTGAGTAAGGAGCTGGTAAAGAGCTGGAAGGAAGACTTGATTGAGAGGGGATACGCTCCTCGCTCTATAAACTCCATGCTTGCAAGCCTTAACAGTATCCTTAGCTTTCTTGGATGGGGGGATTGCAGGGTAAAAAACCTAAAAACTCAGCACCAGGCCTACTGTCCTGAGGAAAAGGTGCTCTCAAAAGAGGAATACATACGCCTTGTAAACGCGGCAGATGGTAAGCCGCAGCTTAGACTTATTATAGAGAGTATCTGCGCCTCAGGCATACGTGTATCAGAGCTTAAGTTTTTTACTGTGGAGATGGTAAAGCGTGGGCAGGTGGAAATTTTCTGTAAGGGAAAAATACGCACCATTTTGCTTCAGAAAAAGCTAAAAAAACGCCTGCTTCTTTTTGCAAAAAGAAATGGCATAAAAAGCGGCGTTATATTCCTAAACAGAGCGGGCAGACCTTTAAGCCGCAGCAGTATCTGGGCAAAAATGAAGCGGCTATGTAAAGCCGC
>CAZYLH010000054.1:0-6708 GCA_964648695.1 uncultured Lachnospiraceae bacterium
TGATTGATGAAAATGTCTTTATAGGCATTGTGCACACTTTGTTTTCTGAGGACACAGGGGATATTTTAAGAGCAGAATATGAGGAAAATGATATCATAAACATCTCACTGCTTTATTATCTTACCAAGAATGAAAATGTGATCCCGAGTCAAAATGAGATCTGTGGAAGACTTTTAGACAGACTCTGTAAGAAGGGCCTGCTATTTGGGTTTTATACGCTTCTCTGGGGCAAGGTGGATTTTCCAGCACAGTTAAATGGAAAATTTTTGTTAGAGCATCGTGCCCGCAGTGCGGGAAGAGTGTTTTTGACAATGAAGCACACTGGCATGGACGATTCTTTAACTGTTCAGATGCAAAAAATGTTTGACGGCATTTTTGTCGCCCAGGTGGTGCTTTTTTCGGATGAGACGCTTGAATATTCCATCGCTGAGGAGCACGGTGGCAAACAGCAGGTCGTAATAGAGCGGGAGATGACGGCAAATGATATGGCATTTGTCCGCAGCGGAAGTGTTTTTGAGGCTATCAACGAGATGGGAGTGCTGTTTAAATCAGGCCAGGAAAAGCTTCTGGAGGATGCGCTCATCCGACATGAGACGAAACAGTTCGTTACAGAGAAGCTGTTTAAGCCGCTGTAGATACTGGCAATGAAGAGAGGAAGGAGAATACCGCATAAACGGTATGGTGCCGTAAATGGATGGATTGATCATTGGGTTTGACCTGTGCGACAGCTACACACAGATCGCCGTTTATGACGAGGAGACGGCAGACGTGGTGGGAATGGAGTTTGCCCAGGGAATGGATGAGATTCCGACAACCATTTGTAAAAGCCGAAGAAAAGAAGAGTGGAAGATCGGAGAGGCTGCCTGTGAGATGGCGCTTTTAGGCGCCGGCATAGTGGTGGACAAGCTTTTGCGCCTGGTAAAGAAAAGCGGCCATGCGACGCTGGAAAACAAAACCTACCAGGCAAGAGAGCTTCTTGAGATTTATATAAGAGAAGCCTTAAAAGAGGTGTGTGAGCGCTATAAAAGACCTATCTCGCGCATTATATTTACCGTGGATGAGCTTAAGAAAACCCTCCTAGACGGGTTGATGGAGAGCGTAACAAATCTAGGGTATTCTGATAAGCAGGTGGAGATAATCAGCCATTCCGAAAGCTTTCTCTACTACCTTTTGCGCCAGAATACGGATAATTTTGCAAATATCTGTGCGGTATTTGATCTGTCAAAGGAAGGTCTGTGGTATTACGAGTGCAGCATTATGCGCGGTATGACCCCTCAGATTGCCCGTGCTGCGGGAGAGCGCCTTGATGAGGGTTTTAGCCTGGATATCCTTGAGAGCGAGGCGGGAAGAAAGCTTGCAGATAATATCCTACAGGCATGTGTGGAGCGCCAGTTTGACAAAAAGATTATCTCCTCAGTGTATCTGACAGGCAGAGGCATGAAGGAGATACAGGACTGGGGAGCAAAGTCCCTAGGAAAAATCTGTGCCAGAAGAAAGGTTTATCTTGAGGGGCAGCTTTTTGCAAAGGGCGCTGCGTGGATGGGCGTTTCTAAGGAGGATTCTGGACTGGTAAAATATCCGTATATCATGATCGGAAAGGGACGGATTTTGGCAAATGTCGGCATGACTATGCAGGTGGCGGGAATATCAAAATCCCTGCTTCTTTTGGAGGCGGGGGACAGGTGGTATACCGCTAGGGGTCAGGTGGAATTTATCCTTGATGGATGTGACAGCATCGACCTTCAGATTACAAAGGCGGGCGGCAGGCGCCCGGAAATAGTAAAAATTTCACTGGGAGAGCTTCCGCACAGACCAAACAAGGCCACAAGAATTCGCTTGGAGACAGAATTTACATCGGAGACAGATCTGCGCGTGACCATAACTGATCTTGGCTTTGGAGAGATTTTTCCCTCGGAGGGCTTTGTGATGGTGCGGGAGATATCCATATAGAGTGAAAGCGAGGATGTAAAGGCGTGAGTGCGTATATTCTTTGCTCCAGCCCATTGGCGGAGCATCCATATAAAATACAGGAGACGGGTCTTTTGCTCTACAGTGCGGAGGAGCTGTCGTATTACATATATAATAATTTTTATCTGGTGGATGAAAACTTTGTGAGCGAGGAGCTGCTTACCTTTTTGGAGGATGAGCTGGGACTTAAGGAAAGCGCAGAGCATTTTAGAAGGGTTAAGAGCGAGCGGACAGCTCTAAGTGTTTTGCTGATGAGTATGCTTCGTGAGTTTCGTTACTATTCGGAGGCGGAGCTTAAGAGCTTTCAGCAGCGATACGATTCCTATCGCAGGCAGAACCCTTTAATCAGAAGGGCGCAAAAAGCGGATTTTTTGCTTGAGAACGGACACTACCTGCCAGCCATTCAGGTTTACGTAGAGCTCTGTAACGTTAAAAAAGACAAAACGCTTCCAAAGGAGTTTTACATGAAGATCAGACAGCGCATGGCCATTAGCTACATCCATTTAGGGCTTTTTTCAGAGGCCATGGACGCCTATCTGGCTGCCTATGAGGAGGAGCCTAACGAGGAGCTTTTAAAGCAGATATATCAGTTTTCATGCATGGCGCAGATACAGCTGCCGCCAGAGATAAGAAAGGCCATTTCGCCTGAAATAGAGAGTGCATGGAAGGGAGAATATGATGAGGTCAGCGCCCAGGGGGAGCTCCTCGCAACCACGGGCCCCACTGCCGCGATGTTTTCAAAGGACTCCATACGCAGAAAAGAAGTCCTAAAAAAACACATCGAAAAAATCAAGAGGGACTATCGCAGGGCGATCTCCCAGTAAAGCTAAAAAAATTAACTCTAAAGATGGAGGTCAACATGAGCAAGCAGTTGGAGAAAAACTACGACCCTTCAGAGATTGAGGGGCGCCTGTATCAGAAATGGCTGGATAAAAAATACTTTCACGCAGAGGTAAACAGGGATAAAAAGCCCTTCACCATTGTGATGCCGCCGCCAAATGTGACAGGTCAGCTCCATATGGGACATGCCCTGGACAACACCATGCAGGATATCTTAATACGCTATAAGCGCATGCAGGGCTATGAGGCGCTCTGGCAGCCGGGAACGGATCACGCGGCAATAGCCACGGAGGTAAAGGTTATAGAAAAGCTCAAATCCGAAGGCATTGAGAAAAAGGATTTGGGACGGGAAAAATTTTTGGAGAGAGCTTGGGAGTGGAAGAATGAGTACGGCTCTCGGATCATCAATCAGCTAAAAAAGCTGGGGTCTTCTGCGGATTGGGACAGGGAGCGTTTCACCATGGATGAGGGGTGCTCCAGAGCAGTTAATGAGGTCTTTATTAGACTGTATGAGAAGGGATGGATCTATAAGGGCTCACGCATAGGAAACTGGTGCCCGGTATGTAAGACCTCCATCTCTGACGCTGAGGTGGCCTACGAAGAGCAGGACGGTTTTTTCTGGCATATCAAATACCCCATCGTAGGAGAGGAGGGGCGATTTGTCGAGATTGCAACCACAAGACCTGAGACCATGCTTGGAGATACCGCTGTTGCTGTAAACCCAGAGGATGAGCGCTATAAGGAGCTTATAGGAAAGACTCTGCTTCTTCCCATTGTAAACAGAGAAATTCCGATTATAGCAGACCTTTACGTAGATAAGGAGTTTGGAACGGGCTGTGTAAAGATCACCCCCGCCCATGACCCCAACGACTTTGAGGTGGGAAAGCGCCATGGCCTTGCCGAAATCAATATATTAAACGATGATGCCTCGATTAATGAAAACGGCGGAAAGTATGCGGGAATGGACCGCTACGAGGCCAGAAAAGCGATCGTTGATGAGCTTGATAAGATGGGGCTTTTGGTAAAGGTTAAGCCCCATACTCACAATGTCGGCACGCATGATCGGTGTCACACAACCATAGAGCCGATGGTTAAGCCGCAGTGGTTTGTCAAGATGGACGAGATGATAAAGCCCGCGGCCACGGCGGTAAAGTCCGGTGAGATAAAGCTCCTTCCTGAGAGAATGGAGAAGAGCTATTTTAACTGGACGGACAACATCCGTGACTGGTGTATTTCAAGGCAGCTCTGGTGGGGACATCGCATACCCGCTTACTACTGTGAGGACTGCTCACACATGGTGGTAGCCCATGAAAAGCCTGCGGCTTGCCCCAAATGCGGCGCTAAACATATAAATCAGGATCCTGATACCCTAGACACCTGGTTTTCCTCTGCGCTGTGGCCATTTTCTACTCTAGGCTGGCCGGATAAGACAGAGGAGATGGACTATTTTTATCCGACTAACGTTTTAGTAACCGGATATGACATTCTCTTTTTCTGGGTTATCCGCATGATTTTTTCAGGATATGAGCAGACCGGCAAAGCGCCCTTTGACACGGTTTTATTCCACGGTCTGGTAAGAGACTCTCAGGGGCGGAAGATGAGCAAGTCCCTAAATAACGGCATCGATCCTCTTGAGGTGATTGAAAAGTATGGCGCTGACGCTCTGCGCATGACACTTATGACTGGAAACGCCCCGGGAAATGACATGCGCTTTTACTGGGAGAGGGTAGAGGCAAGCAGAAATTTTGCAAACAAGGTGTGGAATGCCGCGCGCTTTATCATCATGAATATGGAAAAGGCGGATATTTCTGATGTAAATCTTTCAAGTCTTACCATGGCGGATCGCTGGATTATCTCAAAGTGCAACACCCTGACAAAGGATGTCACAGATCTCATGGATAAGTACGAGATGGGTATTGCGCTCTCAAAGATCTACGACTTTGTGTGGGAGGAATTCTGCGACTGGTATATCGAGATGGTAAAGCCCCGTCTCTACAGCGATGAGGATGAGACAAAGGCAGCCGCTATCTGGACCCTAAAGACGGTTTTGATACAGGCTCTTAAGATGCTCCATCCCTTTATCCCATTTGTCACAGAGGAAATCTTTTGCAATCTGCAGGATGATGAGGAGTCCATCATGGTCTCTGAGTGGCCGGTTTATAAAAGCGAGTTCTCATTTTTAGATGAGGAGGCAAGCGTTGAGGTTATAAAGGAGGCTGTTCGCGCTATCAGGGCTGTCCGCACAGATATGAATGTGCCGCCAAGCAGAAAGGCAAGCGTTTATGTGGTCTGCGAAGATGAGCGCATAAAAAATATTTTCAAGCGAAACAGCGTATTCTTTTCCACCCTGTCATATGCCAGCAAGGTATACATCCAGGCTGACAGAGAAGGAATCGATGACAACGCTGTCTCTGCGGTGATTGCAGGAGCAGTTATATATATTCCCTTTGATCAGCTGGTTGACATTGAAAAGGAAATCGAGCGCTTAGAGGGTGAGAAGAGCAGACTGAGTAAGGAGCTTGCGCGTTCAAATGCCATGCTCTCAAACGAAAAATTCATATCAAAAGCTCCCGCCGAAAAAGTTTCTGAAGAAAAGGAAAAGCTTGCAAAATATGAGAATATGATGAGGCAGGTGCAGGAGCGATTGGCAATATTGCACAAGTAAAACGGCAAAAGGTTGCGCTCTCTTTGTTTTTATGTTATGATACGAGCGTTAAAAGTCATGTGAGATACGCGCTATCAAGCTCGCATGACTCTTAGATGTTAAAGTACCCACACGCTGGGTAACTTAAAGTGGCTGAGAGATCAGCTCAGGAAGGAGAAACATAAAAACATGTTTAAAACAAAATTGAAGAGGGCGGCTGCCTTTTTGCTCGCGGCTGTTTTAACAGGAGCCTGTATGACGGGGTGTTCTGACTCGTCATCTGACGAGGAGACAACCGCAAGTGATTCTGATACCACGGATTCTTCTGACAATGACAGCACATATGTAAACCCCTACACTCTATCAAATGTGGATGTATTCGAGATCGACTATAGTCAGTATGTGGATGTGAGCAACTGGAAGGATACAGTGGTAACCGTTGAGGACATTACCGAGCCGGAGTATGAGATCCTGTATGCGCTGGCATATGAGCTGGAGGATCTGGGAATCGAGGCAATCGAGATCACTGACAGGGCTGTCCAGGGCGGAGACACCGTGACCATGGATTTTGTGGGGTATGTAGACGGCGAGGAGTTAGAAAACGGCAGCGGAACAGATCAGACGCTGACCATTGGCTCTGGCAAATACATAACCGGATTTGAGGAAGGCCTTGTGGGCGCTGAGATTGGCGAGGAGGTTACCTTAGAGCTGACATTTCCGGATCCATACGTAAACAACACAGACCTTAGCGGCGTGGATGTGACCTTCGTGGTGACCGTAACTGCTATTTCGGGCTATGACTATGACGCGATTACTGATGAGGAAATCAGCGAAGCCACTGACGGGGAATATGAGACCTATGCTGAGTATGAAGAGGATTTTCTCACAAGCCGGGCACAGGACTATGAGGAGTCGATCATCTGGCAGAAGGTTGTAGAAAATGTGGAGGAAAAGGCAGTGTGTGAGGAGCTCTCTGAAGACTTCATCAACACATATCTCTACACCTACGGCGCGATATCCGAGACATACAGCATGAGCATTGAGACGGTTCTCTACTATACATTCGGATATTCACTAACGGTTGAGGAATTCATAGAGGCGATTGAGCCGACCGCAGAGGAATATGCGCTACAAAGCTGCACCGTGCTTGCCATTGCTGATATGGAGGGCATCGAGGTGGACGAGGATGAGCTTGAGGAGGCATATCAGACACAGCTGGCAAATTATGACAGCGAGGAGGATATGGCCGAGAGCGG
>CAZYLH010000054.1:6808-8727 GCA_964648695.1 uncultured Lachnospiraceae bacterium
AGCACCATGCCGTTTTCTGTCAGGGAAGTTCTAAAATCATTGTTGACCTCATAGCGGTGCCTGTGGCGCTCATATATTAAATCCTCGCCGTAAAGCTGATATGCCTTAGATGAGGTGCTAAGCTTACAGGGATAGGCGCCAAGCCTTAGAGTTCCGCCGATATCCTCCACACCGTCCTGCTCCGGCATAAGGTGGATAACAGGATGAGTTGTTGAGGGGTTAAGCTCAGCGCTGTGCGCATCCGTAAAGCCAAGCACGTTTCGTGAAAATTCTACTATCGCCAGCTGCATGCCAAGGCAGAGCCCGAGAAATGGGATTTTGTGCTCCCTGGCGTATTTGATGGCGGTTATCTTGCCCTCAATACCCCTGTCGCCAAAACCTCCCGGTACCAATATTCCTTTAACATCTGAGAAGATTTCATCCGCGTTTTTTTCTGTTACGGTCTCTGAATCAACCCACTTGATATGAACCTGGGTGCGGCTTGGAACGCCGCCATGCTTTAGCGCTTCCACAACGCTTATATACGCGTCGTGAAGGGATACATACTTGCCCACAAGCGCCACCATCACCTCCTGCTGGGGAGTTCTTAGGTTTTTAACCATCGCCTCCCATTCGGCAAGATCCGGCTTTGGGCAGGGGAGGTTTAAGCATTTGCAGGCAACCGTTGCAAGCCCTTCCTTTTCCATCATGAGGGGTACCTCATAGAGGATGGAGCAGTCTAAGTTTTGTAAGACATTTTCTGCGGGGACATTGCAAAAGAGAGCAATCTTATCCTTTAGCTGCTGGTTCATGGGATGCTCCGTGCGGCAGATAATGATATCCGGCTGGATTCCCATCCCCTGCAGCTCCTTTACGCTTGCCTGCGTGGGCTTTGTCTTCATCTCCTCGGAAGCCTTAAGATAGGGGATGAGCGTCACATGAATGAGAATACAGTTCTCATGCCCAACCTCATGCTGGAACTGTCTGATGGACTCAAAAAATGGCTGGCTCTCGATATCGCCGACAGTGCCGCCCACCTCGATGATGGCAATCTCCGTGTCGGTGGTGGAGAAGTTTCTGTGGAAGCGGCTCTTTATTTCGTTTGTGATATGGGGGATAACCTGAACCGTGCCCCCGCCGTAATCCCCGCGTCTCTCCTTGTTGAGAACGGTCCAGTAAACCTTTCCCGTTGTTACGTTTGAGTTGCGGGTGAGGCTCTCATCTATAAAGCGCTCATAGTGACCGAGGTCCAAATCAGTCTCAGCGCCGTCATCCGTCACGAAAACCTCTCCGTGCTGTACCGGATTCATGGTGCCGGGATCTATGTTTATATACGGGTCAAACTTTTGCATGGTTACATTATATCCACGCGCCTTTAGGAGACGTCCGAGGGACGCCGCCGTGATTCCCTTGCCAAGGCCTGAAACAACGCCGCCGGTAACAAATACGTATTTAACTGGCATAATCTCCCTAGTCCTCCATAGCTGCTTTCTTCATCGCCCGCACTTTTAATGACAGGCCGAAGAGGTTTATAAAGCCCTCCGCGTCGTGATGGTCATAGAGCTCGCCTGTAGTAAAGGAAGCCAGGCTCTCGCTGTAAAGGCTGTAGGGGGAGGTGGTTCCCTGCTTGATAATGTTGCCCTTATAGAGCTTCATTTTGCACTCGCCGGTTATCGTTTCTTCTGTAGATTCTATAAACGCCTGGAGCGCCTCGCGTAAAGGGGTAAACCACTTTCCCTCATATACAACGTCCGCGTATTTTGCGCCAACGATTTTCTTAAAGGCAAAGGTGTCGCGGTCGGTGATAAGCTCCTCAAGCTGCTTATGCGCCTCCATTAAGATGGTGCCGCCGGGGGTCTCATAAACGCCCCTTGACTTCATCCCGACAACGCGGTTTTCTACTATATCTATAATGCCAATGCCGTGCTTGCCGCCAAGAG
>CAZYLH010000055.1:0-4744 GCA_964648695.1 uncultured Lachnospiraceae bacterium
GATAAATGATATACCTTTGCGCCGTGCTTTTTAAGGCTCACTGTGATGTAATCTGCCACGCAGGTCTCCTCCCCACTCCAAAGCTCCTTGGCCTTTGTAACGCCCACGGCCTCTACCTCTGCGGGGGATAGCTTTATGGTGCTATCCTCCTCTCCTGCGTTAAACACAACCATATACTGGCCGCCGCTAATATCCATGGCAGTCCAGAGGATATGCTCCACCCCGCTTATCTCTTTTCTCCAAACCTGGTGGGCATGGCGCGCATCCTTTTGCATGCGCAAAATATCCGCGTTTGTAAGAAGGCTCATGGTAAAATCATCAAAGCCTGTCATCTCTCCGCCTATCATAAGAGGTGCTCTAAAGATGCACCATAGGGTCATCATAGTGATCTGCTCATCCTCGGTAAATTTTGTCCAGTTTTTCTTATCGTAATCCTGCAAAATCGGCCCGATTGGGAGCATATCAGCGTCCGGGTAATTTCCGGGGGCAGTGTGAATGCTCCAAAGCTCCGCTCTCTTAAACATATCATATAGCTGATCCCAGTTATCCCAGAAATCATCCGTGATGCGCCACATATTGGAAACCTGCTTATAAAGCTGCGCTTTTTCTAAAAGTGCAGGCCCCGGAGAGAGGCTTAGCACAATGTCACGGCCGCACTCTGAGAGAGCCTTACTTAGAGCCACAAGCTCCTTTTCCTCATGCGGAAGCTCTCTGCAGATATCATCAACCTTTATAAAATCCACTCCCCAGGACGCGTAAAGTGCAAAAATGCTATCGTAGTACGCCTTTCCGCCCTTTTCATGGTCAACGCCGTACATATCCGTGTTCCAGTTACAGATGCTGGCTGTCTTTGCTATCTGCCTTGCGGTAAGATCCGAATTATAAACCGGCAGATTTTTATGCACTGCCTGACGGGGGATTCCTCTCATAATGTGGATGCCAAACTTTAACCCCAGGCTGTGAACATAGTCCGCAAGGGGCTTAAAGCCTGCTCCGTCTTTCGCAGACGGGAAGCGGTTTGGTGCTGGCATGAGCCTGCCGTATTCATCCATCGTAAGCGGGGCAAAGGGATGGTACTCGTGGCTTTCGGCCGTGGGCTCTGACCACTGTATGTCAACCACCACATACTCCCAGCCATACTCCTTTAGGTGCTCTGCCATAAACTCTGCGTTTTTGCGGACGGTTTTTTCGTCCACAGATGCCCCGTAGCAATCCCAGCTGTTCCACCCCATGGGTGCTCTAAGAAACTCCATAAACTACCTCCTAATATCATTATACTTCTCTTTGCTATCACCGCTCATTAAAATTTTTCCGGCTCCGGATACTCCACCCCAAATGTCTCAACCGAAACCTTTTCCATCACCTGGTTTTCCATGGGCCTGTCATCACGGTAGGTAGGTGTCTCGGCGATTTTTTCCACTACATCCATGCCCTCTATCACCTTTCCAAACGCCGCGTACTCCCCGTCAAGGTGCGGCGCTGCCTTGTGCATGATAAAGAACTGGCTTCCAGCGGAATTTGGCATCATGGAGCGTGCCATGGAGATAACGCCGGAAGTATGCTTTAAGGTGTTATTAAAACCGTTACTTAAAAACTCTCCCTTAATCTGATATCCCGGGCCTCCCATGCCCGTCCCGTCCGGGTCACCGCCCTGCATCATAAAACCGGCTATAACTCTGTGAAAAATAAGCCCGTCATAATAGCCCTTCTTTGTCAGGCTGATAAAATTGTTTACTGTGTTTGGCGCAATCTCTGGATAAAGCTCAAGCTTAATCTCTCCTGCGTCCTTTATCTTCATTGTAACAATTGGATTTTGTGCCATTGTCTCTCACCCTTGCAGTCTCTGCTGCAAAATTCCTTTCTATTTTTTAAAAACGACCGCTTCTGCTGTGACTGTGGCTTCCGCCGCCGCTATGGCTGCCGCCACCGTGGCCGCCTCCGCCGCCGCCCCCACGGCCTGTGTTATTGTCAGTCTGTATCCGCCTGCGCACTGTCGTGGTGTGCGTGTAGATATCAGAGTGCTCATACAGATGCACATGCTCGCCTCGCATATATGTGTGGCTGTTTACGGCCTTTCTGTTTCTCTGCACGGCCCACATTATTATTACCACAACGGCTCCTAAGACCGCAGACACTATAATTCGCATGCGGATGCGCTCGTTATCCCAGATACGCTCTCCGTCCACTGTGTAGGCCACATCCCCGGAGCCGTCATATGCGCCCGGGTCGCTTACATCCTCCGCATCCGAATAGATGGCGGTAAGCTCAATAAACCTTACTGCCCCGTTATAATAATCCGAGACGGAAAGATACACGGATACGGCATCTATCATGGCGTCAAGCTCTGAATCTAAAAAAAGGAAGTTTACATCCTCAAGCTGGCTCTCATAAATAGAAAGCTCTCTTTCTCCCATGTCGATAACCAGTAAAATCCCAGCGCCGCCCGCTCCGTCATAGCCAAAGCCGCCATCCTGGTAAAATTCATGCGCGTAGTCATCTATACTAAGTCCGTCAGTGGTGTTTGTGGTAAGTATCAGCACGTCCATATTAATATCTTCTGCCATCTCCACCGCCAGCTTGGTAAGCTCCTCCTCTTCTTCATCTGTAAAGAGATCCGCATTGTCATACACCTTCTGACCGGTTTCATCAAAGCCGCACAAAACGCCAGCAGCGCAAAACATACAAAGCGCTAAAAAAACCCCTCTAAAGCGCTTTTTTAGTACCTTTTCCATTAGCTATACCCCCAGTAATGTATATAGTATAAAGAAAGCAACTGTTGCCCCAAGCCACCATGCCACAACTCTTGCCTTGCTGATGGGAAGCGCCCCCACCTGCCTTCCGGTCTGCCCGTTTAGCATAAAGCTGTACATTTTGCCCTTCCAGCTGTAGTTTAGGTGCCACACGGGAAGCAGGACATATTCCGCCTTTGTCCTGTGAAGCTTTATTTTCTTTCGCATGGGAACAACGGTTGAATATCCGTGAATGGTTGCCATTGTGGCGTTCACGCCGTACTTGCTGACCCTGCTCTCCACTCTTGGAGCCATCTCGGATGCATCATAGCTGTATTTTTCTGCATAATACCCGGAAAGATACGGCATATCAAATTCCCGCAACTGCTTGTTGTCAAAAGGCTCTAGAGAGTCCATCATCTCATCGTCCATCTTTTCTGAGGCGTCTGCCGGTACGTCGTCAAACTGGGCAAATGCATGGCGGTGAATGAGGAAGTGATCCGTGTGGATAATCTCCCAATCTCCCCGGCGCTCAGTGCGCACCTTGGTTGCCTTAGCGTCAAGCTCTATATCCGCGTCGTAATTATAGAGCCAAAAAGGCACATAAATGCCGGTGACTTTTTCTAACACCGCCTGGCTGGAGAAAACCTTTGGCGTTAAAAGGCCCTTTTTTGTCCACTTTCGAAACCTCTCTTTTGCCTCATCCTTTCCAATACAAAAGGGAATCAGTCTGCTTGGCTTTTGCACGCCGGAGAGCCTGTCCTCTATAAGTGTGGGACTTCCACAAAAGCCGCAAAAGGTTGCTGCCGTGGCATCATCCGTCACAATCTCAGCACCGCAGTTTGGACATTTATATCCGTGAAAGGACATATACTCCGGCTCTTCTTCGGCATCTTTCTCCACGGTTGTCTGCTCTTCATCCTTTACATCGGAAACCTTCTGCTTTGTGCCACAGTAATCGCAGGATAGTGTGTCCGATTTCTCGTCATATGTCATTGCCGCCCCGCAGCCGGGACATTTATAGTTTACTACCATTGTCTATTGCTCCCCCCATTCGTCCGTAAATCCATATATTCCTAATACCCGTCTAGCATAACATTGAGAGCAAAAAAAAGCAAGAAAAAGGTAGTCTTCTTTACACGTAAGATAAAAAAAGAAGGACCTGGCCTAAATGCCAAGCAGTCCTTCTTCTTTCTTTTATATTCGTCCGCGCCTTATACCTCAAACAGCAGATCGCCGTATGTGGGCATGGGCCATGCCTTCTTATCGACTAACATCTCCATCTCGTCCACCGGTGCACGCAGCGCTGCCATGGCGGGGATAACCTCATCATGGTATGCCTTTGCCTTGCACTCCTCGCAGTCCTTAGAGGAGGCCGCGGCTGTAACCTCCTGTAACTTTGCAAGCGCTACTTTTGCCTCGGACAGCTTTGCGCTTACCTCTACCAGAAGCTCTGTCTGAACGCTTACATCCGCATCTGCACAAGCTCCCTTTACGGTGTTTATGGATGTTGCCAGGTCTGTGGTGTACTTGATTACAGCGGGGATGATGCTCTTAGACGCCATCTCGATCATAGTAAGCGCCTCGATGTTTATCGCCTTTGCATAGTTCTCATACTGAATCTCCACTCTGGAGTCAAGCTCTGCCTTGGTAAAGATTCCGAACTTCTCAAACAGCGCAACCGCCTTATCTGTGTTCAGTGACGGGATAGCCTCCACCATGGAGCGGATGTTTGGAAGACCTCTTCTTTCTGCCTCCTCAACCCACTCATCGGAATATCCGTTTCCGTTAAAGATGATTCTCTGATGCTTTGTAAGAAGCTCCTTTATCAGATCATGCACTGCCATGGGGAAGTCCTCTGCCTTCTCAAGAATATCGGCGGCATCACTGAAGGCTTCTGCAACTATGGCATTTAAAACGGTGTTTGGCTCTGAGATGGAATCGTTAGAGCCAACCATACGGAACTCAAACTTGTTGCCGGTAAATGCAAACGGTGATGTTCTGTTTCTGTCGGT
>CAZYLH010000055.1:4844-6724 GCA_964648695.1 uncultured Lachnospiraceae bacterium
GTCTCCATAACCAGCTGGTTGTGGTCAACTGCGATATTTGCAACTGCGTATACGGGAGCGAGCTCGTGCTGTGCAGGTGCAACCTCATTGTGCTGGGTTTTTGCGCTTACGCCAAGCTTCCACAGCTCAATGTTTACATCCTTCATGAAGCTTCCGATTCTCTCGCGGATCTTTCCAAAATAGTGATCCTCAAGCTCCTGACCCTTAGGCGGCATCGCGCCAAAAAGTGTACGTCCAGTAAAAATCAGATCCTCTCTTTGCAGGTACTTTTTCTGGTCTATGATGAAGTACTCCTGCTCAGGCCCTACGGATGCGGTAACCTTTTTTGAGGTTGTGTTTCCAAACAGTCTCACAATACGAAGCGCCTGGTTGCTTACAGCCTCCATGGAGCGAAGCAGAGGGGTCTTTTTATCCAGCGCCTCACCTGTGTAAGAGCAGAACGCTGTGGGGATGCAAAGGATTGCTCCTGTTGCGTCCTCCTTTACAAATGCAGGAGAGGTGCAGTCCCATGCCGTATATCCTCTTGCCTCAAATGTTGCGCGAAGGCCTCCTGAGGGGAATGAGGATGCGTCAGGCTCACCCTTTATCAGCTCCTTGCCGGAAAACTCCATCAGAACCTTTCCCTGGGCATTTGGAGCGGATACAAAGGCGTCATGCTTTTCCGCTGTGGTACCGGTAAGGGGCTGGAACCAGTGGGTATAATGGGTAGCGCCCTTCTCGATAGCCCAATCCTTCATCGCGTTGGCTACAACCTCCGCAACCATGGGATCAAGCTCCTTGCCCTCGTCAATGGTCTTGCGCAGCGCCTTATAAACCTGCTTGGGTAAGCGCTCCTTCATGGCTGTGTCGTCAAACACGTTTGTCCCGAAAATTTCTGCTACGTTTGTAGTGCTCATATGGGAACCTCTCCTTCTTTTTAATTTTGTGATACTCCTGCAAATACGCTTTCCATTGTCACCGTTTCACATTGTAGCAGAAACTTTAGATTCTGAAAAGCTGTATTTGCAGTGACTTTTAAGAGAATTTATTAAAAACGAAAAAAAGGGCGTCAAAGCACATGCCTGACACCCTTGTCATAAATTCTCTTAATATCTTAACGATGGAAAGCATACTACATTTCCCGTGTAAATGCAAGCGTTTTTTGTATTTTTTTGGTTTTTTGCGTTTTTTTGCCGGGGGCAGTGATTTTAGCCTAGATACACCTCATTATAAGGGGTTTAACAGCTCATTTAAGTCCTCTATGGCCTCCTCCTGCGTGCCCGAAACATGTATACTTTCTATACCCATCTTTCTTGCCGCCTCTACGTTTGCAAGCCGGTCATCTAAAAAGACACATTCCTGTGGCTTTAGGTTATACCTGGATAATAGAAGCTCATAGATTCCCGGCTGCGGCTTTACCACCTGCTCAAAACCAGAGACTACTTTGCCATCAATAAGATCCATAAAGTCAAAGCGAGTGCGCTCATGAAGCAAAAACATGCTTCTTGGATAATTTGACAACAAAAACAATCTATACCCCCTGTGCTTTAGGCCGGAAAGCCAGCCTCTTGTATCCGGAAATGGCCTTACCAGATCCTTTGGCTCATCTAAAAAGCGCCGCAGCTGCGCCTCATACTGGGGGACAAGCTTATACATATCTTCATACACATCTTCTTCCGGACGCACGCCAAGATCAAGCTCTCCCCAAATGGGCGCTAAGACCGTCTTTTTCCCAAGAGTTTCTATCACTTCATCCTCAAAGCCAAGATCCCTCATATAGGCCTGCCAGCGAAAATCCACCAGGACCTGACCTATATCAAAAATGATATTCCTGATCATCCTTTTAGAGCTCCTGCTATTTTTTTTGCAAGCACATCTGCCTCTCCCTCCTCATAGGAGCC
>CAZYLH010000055.1:6824-8617 GCA_964648695.1 uncultured Lachnospiraceae bacterium
AGATGTCCCTTATTTGCTGGGCTTATGTCAAAAGCTACTTTAAATGTGTCGTCCTCATAGACGGTGGTTGAGGGGATTTCTCCTCCGGCTATCTTACAAAAAATACAGTCTGCCATGTCTTTGGGCCGCAAAATTTTTGCGGACTTCCTTTCTTAAGATTTAAGCTCTATGCTTAGAGCGGGTTAGCTTAGCTTTTTCTGATACGCTCACCCATAGCTAGATAAGTTTCTTATCCTTTCTAACCCCGTACATCGGTATGGCAAGCAAAAAACCTACTACAACTCCGCCGATATGTGCTGCGTTGTCCACGCCAGAGCTTCCGATTCCCTGACCTGCTACCAGTGCCAAAAAGATCGCCCATCTGAGAAAACTAAAATGATGGACTTTATTTCTGTTTTTAAGCATCACATATGCCAGTCCTCCCGCGACGCCGCAAATGGCCCCGGAGGCGCCTGCGGACATGACAAACAGCTCACCCAGCATATAACGCCAGCCAAGGCTTACCACGCTTGAGCCAGCTGCGCAGATCATATAAAAGGCCAGGTAATAGGTGCTTCCCATCGCCTGCTCTAAAGGCTTTCCCATGCACAAAAGCGCGATCATATTATAGACCAGATGGGCGAGTCCAAAATGAAGAAAGGCGCAGGTTAAAAGGCGGTAAACCTCACCTTTTTCCAGCACATTGTATACGGTAAGAGCCCCTTTCATAATAATATGATACCAGTTTCCAGAAATGGCAAACATGTGAATATATATCAGGATATTTATGAGTATCAGCGTGGCATTTATGGGACTTAAGACCCCTTTTATGCCGGAAAGCACCTGTCGCAGTGGGGACTGATTTAGATAGCTTTCTACGCACTCTTTTGCGTCACAAAAGGTTTCCGGTTGGTCCTCATAGATCATAAGACGCTTAAGAGTCTGATCTATCAGCCAGTAAGAATCTCCCTCGGACACCAACGACCTTGACTGTGCCGGGTTATTGGTGATGATAAGCAAAAGCCCGTATATATTTTCGGCGTACCTAGAAAACTCCTTTTGCCACCTGATAAACTGCCCAGCGCTCCTTAAAAAGTTCGTTCCGCTCCCCGGCACCATGTGATCTGCTATGTCATCCACTATGCATACATAGTAGACGCTGCCCCCAGACACTTTTATCAGCAGCTGCTGCTTAGCACGCCCCGTCCCTACTTTTAGATATCCTCTTGAGGCAAACACATTTGCCAGCTTTTCTATCATCGCATTCTACCTGTCCACATATCCCTCTAAGCTCTTTTTCACCGCCTCTAGTGTATAACGAAACAGGCTAAAAATCAACAATATCTTCTGCTTTTCCAGCTAAGCAGCCGCCCAAGCACACCCTGCTGCCATGAAAAAACTCCTCTTTTTTTACTCTCCCCCTCGTTTATATCTTCCTCCATACCTTCTTCTGGCTCTATATGCTTATCTTTAAAAGTGGCTTTTTCAGATCTGTTTTTTGCGTAAGCATTTAGACTTCCTAAGATATCCCCTCCCGGATTATCCTGATGATATAGACCATATGCCAGTGTCACGGCATTCTGATCATGAAAATCCACATGGTCTAAGATAAATCGCAGTAAGGGCTGCACATTTTTCTCCACACCCTCACGCTTTCCCGGCTGATAGCAAAACCGTAAACTCTCCGTCTCTTCCTCATAAAATATATAATCAGGATCTAATATCAGCCCGTCCGGGGAAAGCATATACTCAACAAGCGACTGTCCCGCCTCATACAGAGAGCGTATAAGCCGTATAATCTGCTCCTCATCAAA
>CAZYLH010000056.1:0-2650 GCA_964648695.1 uncultured Lachnospiraceae bacterium
GAGGAATCTGCGGATATTCCTCCCGATGGACAAGCCCGTCTGCTTCTAATTCTTTAAGGGTCATGCTTAGCGTTTTATAGGAAATGCTTTTGATATATTTTTTCAGTTCGTTAAAGCGCACAACCTCAAAGTCCATCAAGGCATATAGGATAAACATCTTGTATTTCCCCTGAATTAAGGACATGGTATAGTTGAATCCAGTGTCTTCCAATTTTGCGTCTTTAATGCACTCAATGCTCATTTTACACTCTCCTAAAGGTTAGTATATTGTTTTGATGTTAGTATCTCACTTTGATGTGCGTGCTTGTCTTTCGCCTTATTCTTGGTACAATCATAGTATCAAAAATGGATAAAGTCAATCCGGAAATTCGCCCGGCAAAATAAAGTCTGAAGTGAAAAGTTTGTCCTTGCGGTAAATGGGGGCGTGTAAATGAAAAAAAGCATTTTCTCTGTTGACATGTCAGATTTGTATTGTTATAATTACGCACATCCACCAACATACTAGTTAGGTGTGTAAATATAATTACAAACGAAGGGAGCCCCAAACTATGTCAAATCGCAAATTCGAAACACTTCAGTTACACGCCGGTCAGGAAACCCCGGATCCTGCAACGGACGCGCGCGCGGTGCCGATTTATGCCACCACATCATATGTATTTCATAACTGTGAGCACGCCGCTGCCAGGTTTGATCTGCGCGATGCGGGAAACATATACAGTCGTCTCACGAATTCCACGCAGGATGTGCTTGAAAAGCGTATAGCCGCTTTGGAGGGCGGCGTGGCCGCACTTGCCCTTTCTTCCGGCGCGGCTGCTATCACTTACACAATCGAGGCACTTGCACAAAACGGCGGGCACATTGTGGCGCAAAAGACCATTTATGGCGGCAGCTATAATCTGCTCTCGCACACACTGCCAAACTTTTCTATCACCACAAGCTTTGTAAATATCCATGACTTGGACGAGGTTGAGCGCGCTATCCAGTCTAACACGCGCGCCATCTTTATAGAGACCCTTGGAAATCCTAACAGCGATATCCCTGATATAGATGCCCTGGCAAAGCTGGCACACCGTCACGGCCTGCCTCTTGTGGTGGATAACACCTTTGGCACGCCTTATCTCATTCGCCCCATTGAGCATGGTGCGGATATAGTTGTCCATTCTGCCACAAAATTTCTTGGCGGCCACGGCACTACGCTTGGCGGCGTCATTGTGGACTCGGGTAAGTTTGACTGGTCAGCTTCCCCTAAATTCCCGGCAATCGCCAAGCCAAACCCCAGCTATCACGGGACATCATTTGTAAAGGCGGCGGGAGCGGCAGCTTTTGTCACCTACATTCGCGCTATACTTTTGAGGGATACGGGCGCGTGCATCTCCCCATTTGCAGCATTTCTTCTTTTGCAGGGAGTGGAGACATTGTCCTTGCGCATAGAGCGCCATGTGGAAAATACCAAAAAGGTTGTCGCATTTTTGGCGAACCATCCGCAGGTGGAGAGGGTAAACCACCCTTCATTGCTAGAGCACCCTGATAATGCGCTGTATCAGAAATATTTCCCAAACGGCGGAGGCTCAATTTTTACCTTTAACATTAAGGGCGGACAGAGGGAGGCTTTTAAGTTTATTGACAGCCTGAAAATCTTTTCTCTTCTTGCAAATGTTGCCGATGCAAAGAGTCTTATCATCCATCCGGCTACCACAACCCACAGCCAGCTAACGAAAGAAGAGCTTTCCGAGCAGGATATTAAGCCAAACACAATCAGGGTATCCATTGGCACGGAGCATATAGATGATATTATCGCAGACCTGCAGCAGGGTTTTACGTCAATCAAGGAGGCATAGACTATGAGCCGTATCTATACATCCGTCGATCAGCTGATTGGCAATACACCGCTTTTGGAGTTGACTAACATTAAGAGGGAGTTTAATCTTAACGCCAGGGTTCTAGCAAAGCTTGAATATTTTAATCCCGCCGGGTCAGCCAAGGATCGCATTGCAAAGGCGATAATTGATGACGCAGAGCGTTCTGGGCGTCTTAAGGAGGGTTCAGTTATTATTGAGCCCACCTCCGGAAATACAGGGATAGGACTTGCCTGCGTGGCAGCCGCAAGAGGCTATAAGGTAATCCTTGTTATGCCAGAAACCATGTCAATAGAGCGGCGCCAAATCTTAAAGGCTTACGGCGCAGAGCTGGTGCTTACAGATGGGGCAAAGGGAATGAAAGGCGCTATCGAAAAGGCGCAGGAGCTGGCGGCAAATATAAAAAGAAGTTTCTGCCCCGGGCAATTTTCAAACCCATCCAATCCGAAAGCACATAGGGAAACTACCGGCCCGGAAATTTTTGAAGATACGGATGGTGAGATTGATATTTTTGTTGCGGGCGTTGGAACCGGCGGAACAATCACCGGTGTAGGTGAATATTTAAAGAGTAAAAAGCCGGATGTGCAGATTATTGCGGTGGAGCCTGCCTCGTCCGCTGTGCTTTCTACTGGCATTGCCGGGACACATAAAATACAGGGAATTGGCGCAGGCTTCATTCCGGATGTGCTAAACACAAAAATTTACGATGAGATTATTCCTGTAGAGGATAGTGATGCTTTTGCAACCGGGAATATGATCGCAAAAAAAGAGGGCTTTCTTGTGGGAATATCCTC
>CAZYLH010000056.1:2750-8433 GCA_964648695.1 uncultured Lachnospiraceae bacterium
GCAAATCGACAGGACATTTCTTTAAAATATTTGGAGAGGATTATGCCTGCCCTGTCTAAAAACGGCCTTGTGGACTGCGTTCACGGAAAAGGCGGCGGATATCGCCTAAGCAGGCGGCCGGAGGAGTACACGGCGGGAGAAATACTTCATCTGGTAGAAGGGGATCTCGCTCCCGTGGCGTGCTTGGCGTGTGGTGCAAAGCCATGCCCCAGAAGAGAGAAATGTAAGACCATTTCAATGTGGGCAAGGTTTTATGAGATAACGAATGAATATTTTTACGGTATCACAATCGCAGATCTTTTGGGCGATGAGAAAAAAACTTAAAAATACCCTAACTGCGGCCCGCCGGAAACCCCATCCGGTGGGTTTGCTGTGTTTTTAGGGGAGCTTACTTACCGGTTAAATTTTATGCTTGTAAAAAGGCAAAGAAAGTGTATAATGAATTGTATCAAAATACGTACAAAACTGGATGAGAGGTGTGAGCGTGGATTACATCAGGTTAAAAGCCCGTGGAAAGATTAATCTGGCGCTGGATGTGACGGGCATCCGCCCAAATGGATACCATGATGTGCGGATGATCATGCAGAGTATCGGCATCTATGACGGTCTGGATATAAAAAGAATGGCGGAGCCGGGGATAAAGCTGGATTCAAATTTAAAATTTCTTGCGTCTGAAAACAATCTGGCATACAGGGCGGCAAAGCTTTTGATGGATGAATTTTCGCCGGGGGAGGGCGTAAGGATTTATCTTTATAAGTACATTCCCATATCCGCAGGACTTGCGGGAGGAAGCACGGACGCTGCCGCTGTGCTATACGGCATGAACCGGATTTTAGGACTGGGACTTACAGATCAGGAGCTTAGAGAGCGCGGCGCAAAGCTGGGAGCGGACGTCCCCTTTTGCCTGATGAGAGGAACCGTTCTGGCGGAAGGAGTTGGAGAAATCCTAACGCCCCTGCCGCCAGCTCCTAACTGTCATGTGATCATCGCAAAGCCGCCGGTGGGCGTGTCAACGAAGATGGTTTATGAAGCCTTTGATAAGATAGAGGTTTTAGATCGCCCGGACATAGGCGGTATGATAAACGCCATAGAGGCGGGGGATCTTTTAGGGATGGCATCGCTTATGAAAAATGTGTTAGAGGAGGTAACCATCCCCATGCACCCGGTGATCAAGGAGATAAAGGAGCTGCTAGTAGAAAAGGGAGCCATCGGCGCCATGATGAGTGGAAGCGGCCCCACGGTCTTTGGATTGTTTGCGGATGAGGAGCAGGCAAGGCTTGCCTATAGGGCGCTGCGGGAGAGCCGCATGGCTTCCCAGGTTTATCTGACAGAAATGTATCAAGAGAGAAAAAACAGATTCCACGAATCTTACAAGGAAGGAACAAGACGGTATGCAGGAAGATAAGATTGAGGAATATTTAAAAAGTAACATGAGCTCATATTTGCCGCTCAGGGATATTGTCTTTAACACTCTGCGCCAGGCCATTTTAAAAGGGGAGCTGGCACCTGGAGAGCGTCTGATGGAGGTAAGCCTTGCTCAAAAGCTTGGGGTGAGCAGAACGCCGGTGAGGGAGGCTATTCGAAAGCTGGAGCTTGAGGGACTGGTGTTAATGATACCTAGAAAGGGAGCTGAGGTGGCGCGGATTTCTGAAAAAAGCCTCAGGGATGTGCTGGAGGTCAGGCGGGGCTTGGAAGATTTAGCTGTGGAGCTTGCCTGTGAGAGAATAACCCAGAACCAGATTATGGAGCTTAGAAAGGCAAATGTTCAGTTTGAAAATTCCCTTACCAGCAATGACGTGACAGCCATCGCGGAAGCCGACGAGCGTTTTCATGAGATAATATATAAGGCTACGGGAAATGACAAGCTGATACAGGTGATCAACAATATCAAGGAGCAGATGTATCGCTACCGTCTAGAATACATTAAGGACAACGCCAAACGTCAGGATCTAGTAAGTGAACACAAGGCGATAGTTATCGCTCTGGAGCAGGGAAATCTACTAGAGGCAAAGGAACGGATGCGCCGCCATATAGAAAATCAGGAGATCACGGTTATAAATAACATCAAAGGCGCAAAAGCCTGATACAAATCTTTTTAACAGAGTGGATGAAATGAAAAGAGCGGCAAGGATTAGAATATATGGCATACAGCAGATAGATGGGGAGGAAGAGCAGCAGGAAATTGTGACAGAGGGAGAGTACTATGTGCGGGATGGAAAGCATTTCCTGCTCTATGAGGAGACCTTAGAGGATGGTCGAAATGTTCGCACACTTATAAAGGATAATCTTGACTATGTTGAGGTTTTAAAGAGCGGATATGTACACACAAGGATGCGCTTTTTAGAAGGAACTTATTATGAGAGCGAGTATAAAACACCCATGGGTAGTTTAAGCCTTAAAACAGAGACAAAAAGGATTGACAGAAACTTAATGACGGATGAAATGTGCTGGGAGCTTCACTATTCTGTAATAATGGATGGTCACCATATAAGCGATAATGTGTTAAAGATAGAGGTTAATTTGAAAAAGGATTGCGCCAGATAGGTAGCATAAAGATGCATATTGCAGGAGCTATACAAACTGACTCTTGTAAAGATTTAAGGTGCGGGAAAAAAGCGAAAAAGCCCATGGCTTTAGCCATGAATAGCCCACTTGACAGAGTATAATTAAGATTAAGAAAACCTTCAGGGACAGCGAGCGCTGCAACTGAAGGTTTTTTTAATCTTTGCGCATCAAAAGATTATGCTTATTTGAGGGCGTAAGCCCGCATGACCTTTTAGGATTGTTTATATTTATTTATCGCACGCCTCGTTAATCAGCCGCATAATAGCGCCGATGGCATCATTTAGCTGGCTGTTTTCCATGGCAGAGCGGTACTTTTCGCGGTTTTCATATACTTCACAGACCGCTTTTGTTAAAGTTTCAGGACTCATCTTTTCCTCCGGCAAAACATAGGAGTAGCCCTGCTTTTTAAAGGACTTGGCGTTTAAAATCTGATCTCCGCGGCTTACCTGTGCGGATAAGGGTACTAAGATATTTGGCTTATGGAGCGCTAACAGCTCACAGATGGAATTTGCTCCGGCGCGTGAGAGAACGATATCCGCCGCCGCAAAAAGATCCTTTAGCTGCTCGCTGATATACTCAAACTGCACATAGCCGGGCGTACCTGTAAGCGCTTCATCAAGATTACCTTTTCCGCAGAGGTGGATTACCTGGAAATTTTTAAGAAGCTCGGGGAGAGCTTCTCTGAGGTTCTGGTTGATAATCTTAGAGCCAAGGCTTCCGCCCATCATCATAAGAATCGGCTTTTCATCTGAAAGTCCGGCAAATTTAAGGCCTATTTCACGGTCTCCTAAGAGGAGCTCCTGGCGGATGGGAGAGCCGGTTAAAACACCTTTTTCCTTTGGGAGATGTTCTAAGGCCTCCGGGAAATTAGCGCAGATTTTTTTTGCCGCTGGGATACAGAGCTTATTTGCAAGACCGGGACTCATATCAGATTCGTGGATGATAACAGGCACTTTATAGCGCTTTGCAGCAAGCACTACGGGCACAGCCACAAATCCTCCCTTAGAAAAAAGTACGTCCGGTTTAAATTCGCGGATAATTCTTTTTGCCTGAAAAAATCCCCTTATCACCCGAAACGGGTCAGTGAGATTTTTGAGGTCAAAATAGCGGCGAAATTTGCCGGTGGAAATGCCATAGTAAGGAATATTTTCCGTTTCTATCAAGCGCTTTTCGATCCCGTCATAGGAGCCGATATAGCGTATTTCATATCCTGCTTTTATAAGAGCGGGTAAAAGAGCGATGTTTGGCGTAACATGCCCCGCGGTGCCTCCGCCGGTGAGAATGATCTTTTTCATGCTCCGCCTCCGATTAAGAAAGAGCCTGCTCTATAGCTTTTGCCAGTTGATCAGGACAAGATGTGCCCCGTCCCCTGCAGTCGATACCCTTTAAACGCCTGATTGCCTCATTAGCATCCATGCCCTCCACTAAAGCAGCGACGCCATGAGTGTTTCCGTCGCATCCGCCAACAAACTGGACATTACTTACCTTTCCGTCTTTAATATCAAAATTGATGGCCTTAGAGCAGGTGCCTTTTGTAGTATATGTATGCATGTAAATACCTCCTGAGAACATAAATGTGCCTTGGCTCATCCTAGCATATTTCGGTAAAAAAAGCAATGTGGGGCGAGCCATATATATCGCGGGGGCCTCATAAAAAATCTGTCCTTTGCCCCAACTTTTTTTGAAATAAGGTTGAAATTCAGATTGCTTCTGATTATAATAAAAAACGTTTTGGGGAAAAGCTTGTAAATCAGAAAGGAGTCGCTTTATGGCGAAGGTTAGATTTGATTATTCTAAGGCGGAAAGCTACGTTACCGCTAAGGAGCTTAACAATATCAAAAAGGCAGCAGAAACCGCTAAGGAGACACTGCTTAATAAGACCGGCGCGGGAAATGATTTTCTTGGCTGGATCGATCTTCCGGTAAATTATGATAAAGAGGAATTTGCGCGCATACAGGAGGCGGCAAAGAAAATTCAGTCGGATTCAGATGTACTTATTGTCATCGGTATCGGCGGCTCATACTTAGGAGCAAGAGCTGCCATTGAGTTTTTGGGACATAGCTTTTACAATAATCTCCCGAAGGATGTAAGAAAGACCCCAGAGATCTACTATGCGGGCAACAGCATCAGCGGCACCTATTTAAAGCACCTGACACAGATGGTGGAGGGGAAGGATTTTTCCGTGAATGTGATTTCAAAATCCGGAACCACCACAGAGCCTGCTATAGCGTTTAGAGTGTTTAAGGAGCTTTTGGAAGCGCGTTATGGCAAAAAGGAAGCGGCAAAGAGAATCTATGCCACCACGGATAAGGAAAAGGGTGCACTTAAAAAGCTTGCCGATGAGGAGGGCTATGAGACATTCGTTGTTCCGGATGATGTGGGAGGACGTTTTTCAGTGCTGACCGCGGTGGGCCTTTTGCCGATTGCCGTAAGCGGTGCAGACATCACAAAGCTGATGGAGGGTGCTGCCAGTGCCAGAGAGGAAGCTTTAAGCGCGCCTTTTGAGGAAAACTCCGCCATGCTCTATGCCGCTGCAAGAAATATTCAGTATCTAAAAGGCAAGTGCGTAGAGATCACCTGCAACTATGAGCCAAGCCTGCACTATGTATCCGAGTGGTGGAAGCAGCTTTTTGGCGAGAGCGAGGGAAAGAACAACCGCGGAATCTTCCCGGCTTCTGTAGACTTTACAACGGATCTGCACTCCATGGGTCAGTTTATTCAGGAGGGCACACGTCTCATGTTTGAGACAGTTATCTGTGTGGAGCAGCCTGCAGATACCATTGTGCTTCAGAAAGAAGAGGTTGATCTAGACGGTCTTAATTATCTTTCTGGCAAGGATATGGATTTTATAAACAAGAGCGCCATGAACGGAACGATCCTTGCGCATACGGACGGAGATGTTCCAAACTTTGTTATTCATGTGCCAGAGCAAAATGAGTTCTATCTGGGACAGCTCTTTTATATGTATGAATTTGCCTGCGGCGTCAGCGGCTACATGCTGGGAGTTAATCCATTTGACCAGCCCGGCGTGGAGAGCTATAAGAGCAATATGTTTGCACTCCTTGGAAAGCCCGGCTATGAGGCGGAAAGAGAAAAGCTTCTTGCAAGGTTATAATAA
>CAZYLH010000057.1:0-1938 GCA_964648695.1 uncultured Lachnospiraceae bacterium
GTCTCCCCGGACATTAAGCTTATCAGCTGCGCCAGAGTCGAATCCTGACTGCATGCCTCCTGTAATGTCGCGTCAACAGAGTCTGACAGCTCCGTAACAATGTCGTACTCGTTCACAGCGTTTAGATACGCGCTTAGTTCCTCTGAGACCTCACCGTTATAAATGTGCGCTACACCGTCATCCCCGATAGTGACATAAAAGCGGGTGAGGGTGGGCGCAGGCGTGGAGACATTATAGAACTTGATATTGTATGAGGCATAGACCACGAATGATGAATCCTCCATTCCCGAAAGCACATAGCAGGTTAGATCCTGATACGCTTCAACAATCTCCGCCCTCTGATCAAGCTCATCCTGTGTCACCGATGTTCCGCCGTTGTAATCCACAATCTCCATCAGCTGTGAAAGGCTACAGCTTGCATACGCATCAAAATAGGTCTGTATCAGCGCTGTAATTTCGGGATAATCATCACCGTCTAAGAAATTTTCGGCAGTCACTGGGTCAGTAGATTCCGTCACGGTTTCTGAAACATCAATCTCCTCCGCTTCGGCATCATTTTCCGAGGTAGTCTGACCTGTCTGTGTCGACTCCTCCGCGCTATTTGAATCACCGGCCCCCGAATACACCATGCCTATCACAAGTGAGACAATAAGAACCAGCACCAGGGCGATGACTCCCAGTCCGATAGGCATCCCCATATCTATGATTTTTTTCACTCCGGCAATTTCATCTTTCTCATCTTCAGCATCTATTTCTTCGTATTCAATACCTAATCCCTCGTCTTCAGCATTTAATTCTACGTATTCTAATTCCTCATCTTGCTCCTCATCTTCAGCATTTATTTCTTCATCTTCCATATGTAATTCTGTATCTTCATCATCTATTTTCACGTTTTTTGTATCTATTTTCTCATCTTCAACAGCTAATTTCTCGTCCTTTTTATTCAATTTTGCCCCTCCATAATAGTGTGGACCTTTTTAACCTTGCTACATATTCTTTCTAAAAACCACCAGCAATCCAGTGCGGATTTAAAACGCTGACCTTAGTGTACCAAATTTGCCCTTAATGTTCAAGAATTTCCCACTTGCCCGGAAAATCATTTTGTTCCTAGTAGCGCTGTATCGGTATCTCGTCCCCATCATATGGGCGGATAGCCTCTATCACACAGTGATATCCTTCCCCGCCTCCCAGGTCCACAAATACTCTATCGCCCATTTTATGCCCCTGTATAGCTTTTCCGATGGGGGATTCGATGCTGACGCGGTTATTTATGGCGTCCGCCAAAATGGTGGTGACAAGCGTCACCTCCATCTTTTCATCATCGTCCTCTATATAAAGGTCAACAACCTTGTTAAGCCCAACCTCGTCATTTCCGGCTCTGTCCTCTATAACATGGGCGGTCTTAATCATATTTTCCAGATAGCGCATCCGGCTCTCATTCTGGGATTTTTCGCGCTTTGCGGCATAGTATTCGAAATTTTCGCTAAGGTCCCCCTGCGCCCTCGCCTCTCTGACAGCGTCAAGGATTTCTCTGTGCTTTATGCGCCGCTCATTTAGCTCTCTTTGCATCTTATCTATATCTTCCTGCGTCAATCTATCATGCATTGTTTTTATACCTCTCGTATCAATTCTTTCCCGCGGGTTGGGGGAAGTTTTGCTTGCATTATTTTGTACAAAATAATATAATATCCTCAAAATCTGGATTAGTCAATCAGTCAATAACTAACACCTGGAGGCACTTATGAAAAAAGAAACTGTTGTTGTAGCACTGGGAAGAAACTGCTTTGGGAAAACTTTACCGGAACAAAAAACCGCTGTAAAGCAGGCAGCTCGTGCTATCGCAGATTTAGTTGAGGAGCGCTATGAGGTTGTGATCACTCACAGCAATGGGCCTCAGATCGGCATGCTCCACACCGCCATGACGGAATTTTCGCGTCT
>CAZYLH010000057.1:2038-6084 GCA_964648695.1 uncultured Lachnospiraceae bacterium
TACCTCTCATCCACTCCGTCAAGATCTATCGGACAATAGGTGATGGTCTCAAACTCCATAAACTGGCCGTACTCCGTCTTTTCACCCTTTTTGCAGATCATCTCATTCTCTATGCGGATGCCATAAGCCCCCTCCTCATAGTAGCCGGGCTCGTTGGTGGTGACCATGCCCTCCTCCATCACGCAGCTGTCGTTTCGCTCTGGCACAACGCGCCAGCGAAAACCATTTGGCGCTTCATGAATGTTTAGCCGATATCCCACGCCATGCCCTGTGCCGCACCTGTAGTCAAGCCCCATATCCCATAAGGGGCCTCTTGCCAAAATATCCAGATTCATCCCCCTGCAGCCATATAAAAAGTGGGCGTTTGCCAGGTTCATATTGGAGCGAAGGACTGTCGTATACATCTTCTTTTGCTCATCTGTAAGTGGGCCAAGGACGAAGGTTCTTGTGATGTCCGTGCTCCCCTCAAGATAGTGTCCGCCAGAATCCACCAAAAGAAACCCTTCCGGTTTAAGCTCTGCAAAGCTCTCCGTGGTGGCAGAATAGTGCATCATCGCCGCGTTAGGGCCGTAGGCGCTTATGGTGTCAAAGCTCAAATCCAAAAAGCCCTCCTGTTCTGAGCGCAGCTTTGCAAGATAGTCCTGTGCGGACAGCTCTGTGATCTGCATTTTCCCAATGTTCTTTTTCAGCCAGTACATAAACTTTGTGCAGGCGATGCCATCCTTTATATGTGCCCTGCGGATATTTGATAGCTCCACCTCATTTTTTATGGCCTGGCGGATCACCTCTGGGTTTGGCTTATCTATAATCTTAGCTCTCTTTGCCACCGCCTCATAAAGGCGCATATTGACAATCTTTGTGTCTAAGAGCACTTTAGATCCATCAGGAAAATTTTCAACAAAATCAAAAATCTGATCATAATCTAAGATCTTTACCCCCTGCCTGTTAAGCACCTCCAAAACCTCTTCGCTTACGGATTTAGGATTGACAAACAAGTAAGCCTCCTGCATATCGACTACCGCATAGCTTAAAACAACCGGGAAATGCTCTATGTCATTTCCGCGGATATTATAAAGCCAGCAGATGTTATCTAAGGCGGACAGGACATGTACGCTCGCTCCCTCTTTTTTCATATCCTCGCGGATCAGCTTAAGCTTCTTGCTGGTGGCACATCCTGAATACTTCTCATCAAAGATCTCCACCTTGGAGGCAGAAAGCTCCGGTCTGTCCTTCCAGATTAGATCGATCAAATCCTCATTTACATGAAATTTTGGCGCTTTTTCTTTTGTCTTTTCTCTAAGAGTTTTTGCCCAGCTGGCATTTACCACACGCCCGTCAAAGCCGATGCATCCGCCCTGTGGAATTTTCTCAGCTATAAAGTCATAAACGTCCGGCACGCCCTCCACGCCCATCTTAAAAAGGCTCACCGGAGTGCCCTCAAGCTGCTTTTCCGCCTGGATAAAATATCTTCCGTCCGTCCAAAGTCCAGCCATATCTTTAGTGATAACAGCAACACCTGCTGAACCGCTAAATCCCGTGATAAATTTTCTTGCCTTAAAGTAGTCTCCTACATATTCCGTCTCATGAAAATCCGAAGTAGGGACATAATAGAGATCGATTCCCCTCTTTTCCATCTCGGCGCGAAGCGCGTCGATACGCTCTTTTATCATTTTACACCTCCTGTGCATCTTAAAATTTACAATCCCCCGCAAGCCTTCTCACAGCCTCTTTTACCATCTCAAGCTCGTTCACTCTGATACAGTGAGAAATTTCATTTTCCCTTACCGCCTTTACGCATTTCTCAAGGTCCAGCCAGGTAACTTCTGAAACCTCCTCTTCCTGAAGCGTAAAATAATTTTCATCCCACTTAGCAGGGCATATCAGCAGATATATGCTGCTCACCTGATTATCAATAAACAGAGTACCGTGGAAAATCTTTTCATAGCGATCACTGCACTTTCCGCAGTAGATTAAATCCTCTTTCTTAGCTTTAACTCCAAGTTCCTCCCAGAGTTCACGAAGAGCCGATGTAAGATCGTCCATCCCCGCCGGAATGTGACCGGCGCTTGAGATGTCATAACACCCGGGATGAGAATCCTTAATGTCACTGCGTTTTTGAAGAAGAACCTCGGGGCATTTATCTATGTTTCTTACAAGCCACACATGGGCGGTTTTGTGCCGAATCCCCTTAGCATGGGCAATCTCGCGCTCAATGCTCTCCCCCGTGGGGTTCCCCCATTCATCCACAACATCTAACAGCTCCATCTTCTCTTCCTCTTTCTTTACTCCAGTAGCTAAAGTTCTTGTCTCACTTGCTAATAAATCTCATGTAAGCTTAACTCTCTAACGCTTTTTTAGCTTTAGATACTTAAAGAGGAGAAGGCCATCCTTCTCCTCTTCTTTATGATTTTACAATGCCCTGCTTTTAAGCAAAAGGATTTTCTGTCTTATACATCATGCCCTTTGGCTGATTAAAGCCAATCTCCTCCACTCCGATAAGCTTAAACACCTCGAATATAGCCTTTCCGCAGTGAGCAAATGCAACTGCGCCGTGGTGAGGGAAGTTTCTCTCGATCAGTATGTGACGATAGAAGCGTCCCATCTCCGGAATAGCAAACACGCCGATGGTTCCAAAGGACTGTGTTGCCACAGGGAGGATCTCACCCTCCGCTACATATGCGGTGAGCTTAGCATCGGATGTGGACTGCAGGCGGAAGAAGGTGATATCACCCGGCTTTAAATCTCCCTCGCAGGTTCCATATGTACACTCCTCCGGCAGGGTTCTTGCCATGATCTTCTGATTTCTCATCTCGCAGAAGGAGAGCTTGCCGGGAGCAGTATTTCCGCAGTGAAATCCCATAAAGGTGTCTTTTAAGGTATAAGGATACTTACCCTTAATCTCTGCCTCATACATATCAGCAGGAACGGAATTGTTGATGTCAAGGAGGGTTGCCGTATCCTGTGTGATGCAGGTTGCGATGTACTCGCTTAGCGCGCCGTAGATATCCACCTCACATGAAACGGGGTATCCCTTCTGCGCAAGACGTCCGTTTACATAGCAGGGAACAAACTTAAACTCTGTCTGGAATGCAGGCCAGCACTTGTTGGCAAATACAACATACTCTCTCTGGCCTTTGTGCTCCTTAGCCCAGTCAAGAAGTGTAAGCTCATACTGTGCAAGGCGGGGCAAAATGGAAGGAAGCTTATTTCCATTTCCAAGCTCCTTTGCCATATCGGCTGCAACGTCCTCAATCCTGGGATCATTTTCATGCTTGTTAAATGCCACCAAAAGGTCTAACTCTGAATTTTCCTCAATCTCAACGCCTAGGTTATACAGCTGCTTAATGGGGGCGTTACATGCAAGGAAGTTTTCCGGTCTGGGGCCAAAGGAGATAATCTTTAACTTTCCAAGTCCGATAACCGCCCTTGCGATGGGAACAAATTCCTTTATCATCTCAGCGATATCTGAAGCAGTTCCAACCGGGTACTCCGGAATGTAAGCCTTTAAGTTGCGAAGCTTTAAGTTGTAGCTTGCGTTTAACATACCGCAGTATGCATCGCCTCTGTCATCTAACATTTTATCAGAGGATTCTTCCGCCGCTGCCACATACATCACAGGTCCGTCAAAATATTTGCAAAGTAACGTCTCAGGCGTCTCAGGGCCAAAGTTTCCTAAGAATACAACCAGAGCGTTTACTCCGGCATCCTTAACCTCAGCAAGCGCCTTTACCATGTCACTCTCTGTCTCGATGATGGTCGGGCAGTCAAAAATCTCTCCGTCATAAGCCTTTAGGATAGCTTCCTTTCTTCTTTTGGAAAGAGCCATCGGAAAGCAGTCTCTTGAAACCGCAACAATTCCAAGCTTTACTTCAGGAATATTCTTCATCTTCCTTTTCCTCCTTATTTTCATTAGTGCTACGCACTTTTTCCATGCGCTAATTATACATGATTTTAATCGCAATCACAATAGATAATTTAAACCTGCTCGTACAGAGGATACTTGTCCGTAAGCGTCTTTACAAGCGCCTTAGAAGCCTCAAGATTCC
>CAZYLH010000057.1:6184-7901 GCA_964648695.1 uncultured Lachnospiraceae bacterium
AAAGCCTCTCGCAAGAAGCGCGTCTGCAAGCGCAGCTGCATTTTTCTTAACCTGGCTCTGATAGGTCTTAAACTCATCCGTTAGAGCCTCTCCAAAGCAGACAGCCTTAGCGGCGATAACATGCATCAGCGGGCCGCCCTGGATACCGGGAAAGATTGCCTTGTTAAAGTTGTACTTCTCATTCACCTCATTGCTGCTCATGATCATACCGCCTCTGGGGCCTCTTAGGGTCTTGTGGGTGGTCGTTGTGGTCACATGTGCGTAAGGGATCGGGCTTGGGTGAACTCCTGCTGCCACCAGTCCTGCGATATGGGCGATGTCCGCCATAAGCACAGCGCCTACCTCATCAGCGATCTCCCTAAAGCGCTTAAAATCAATGGTTCTGGGATATGCAGAAGCCCCGCAGACGATCATCTTAGGCTTGCACTTGAGAGCTATCTCGCGCACCTTTTCATAATCAATATAGCCGTCCTCATTTACGCCGTATGAGACGCAGTTAAAATACTTTCCGCTCATGTTTACCGGCGAACCGTGGCTTAAATGTCCGCCATCGGCAAGGCTCATACCCATATATGTGTCCCCCGGCTGCATAACGGCAAAGAACACCGCCATATTTGCCTGAGCGCCGGAGTGAGGCTGAACATTTACATACTCACAGCCAAAAATCTTTTTTGCCCTCTCTCTTGCCAGCTCCTCTACCACGTCTACGCACTCGCATCCGCCATAGTAACGCTTTCCGGGATAACCTTCTGCATACTTGTTTGTAAGCGGGCTTCCCATGGCAGCCATAACCGCCTTGCTGACAAAATTTTCTGACGCAATCAGCTCGATATGGCTGTTCTGCCTTGCGACCTCGGCTCTTATCGCCTCGGAAACCTCCACATCTTCCTTCACAATCTCATCAAAGGAATACATCTTTCTACCTCCAAAATGTATTTTAACCATCCCAACCGGCGGCTAATATCTGATCAGTCTTCGCTGTTTCTAAGCGCTATCTTCTCTATGTTTCGCCTTGCAAGCGCTGCCTTTATCACATGCTTTGCAAGCACAGATGTGGTCACCATCCCAACACCTCCCGGTACGGGGGTTGCCTTAGAGGCAACATCTGCGATGTCGTCAAAATCCACATCCCCGACAAGCTTTCCACTCTCATCCTCATTTATGCCGACATCGATAACGATCGCATCATCTTTTACGTAAGTCGCATTCACAAGCTTTGCCTTTCCAGCACACGCTACAAGAATATCCGCTCTGGAACAAACCGCCTGCATATTTACGGTCTTAGTGTGGCAAATGGTTACGGTAGCGTTTTTTGCAAGCATCAGCATGGAAAGAGGACGCCCAACCACAAGGCTTCTGCCTATGATAGCAACCTCCTTTCCGGTTAAATCCACGCGTGCATCCGCTAGGACTTCCATAACCGCCTCCGCAGTGCACGGCGCATGGCCGGTCTCATCACCCGCAAAAACCTTGGCCTGATTTACCGGACTGATACCGTCCACATCCTTTATTGGGTCAATCATTTCTCTTATCTTTTTCTCATCAAGCTGCTTTGGAAGAGGACAGAATAATAAAATGCCGTCCACGTCATCATCATTGTTGATAAACTGAAAGGCTTCTGTAAACTCCTCCATGGAGATATTTTCCGGAAATTCATATGTGCTTACGCGTATTCCAACCTTTTCCATGCGCTTTTTAGCGCCCTTTTCATATGATA
>CAZYLH010000058.1:0-3144 GCA_964648695.1 uncultured Lachnospiraceae bacterium
GGCCTTTGGGAACATATAAAAGGTTCCGCCGGGGTTAATTAGCTCAAAGCCAAGCGCGGAGAGCTTTTCACAGAGTAATTTTTTGTTGGTTTCATATACGGAAAGGTTGCTTGTTGCGCCAGCGTCCTTAGCAACTGCAAGCTGCATAAGGGTTGGAGGGCAGTTGTGCCCTATTCCCCTTGAAATCTGTACGCATACATCCACAAAGCAGTCATACCCATCGGCATTAGTGTTTATCAGGCAGTAGCCGGTTCTTGCCCCGGGGATGGACATGGACTTGCTATAGGAATAGCAGATGATGGTGTTGTCATAGTGATTTGCCACAAAGGGAGCGTCCACACCCTCAAACACAATTTCCCTATATGGCTCATCGGAGATAAGATAGATGGGATGGCCAAATTCTTCAGACTTTTCCTTAAGCATTAAAGCCAGGCGCGCAATAGTCTTTGTGGTGTATACAATTCCCGAGGGGTTGTTCGGGGTGTTTATGAGCACCGCCGCGGTGTTTTTATTGATTTTCTTCTCAAACTCAGAAAAGTTTATCTGAAATGTGGAAGTTTCTGCGCTAACCACAACAAGGCGCGCTCCGGCCCCCTCCACATAGTGTAAGTATTCCGGAAAGAATGGGGCAAATGTAATCACCTCCTGACCGTCTCCGGGAGTTACAACCGCGCGAAGGGCATGGGCAAGAGCACCCGCTGCGCTTACGGACATAAAGATATTCTTTAAGGTATAGTTTGTACCGTAGCGCTTATTTAGATCATCCACGATCGCCTGCCTTGCCTGCGGCATGCCGGGGGTGGGGCTGTAGCCGTGCACCAGCAAAGGGTCTTCATTTTGCACCAGGTCTACAAGAGCGTCCGTGTAGGAGCCTGGGGGCTCTACGCTGGGGTTTCCCAAACTGTAGTCAAATACATTTTCATAGCCTATCTCTTTTGCGCGCTCCAGCCCGTACATATACATTTTTCTGATGACGGACTCAGCCTTTGTCATCTCTACATATTTCTGATTAAGCATTGCATCCTCCAATCTATTTACGCTGCCCATAAGGGAGGGACGAGCGTTTTTCTAATATTACCCTGCGGAGCGTGCTTTGTCAACAAATGCAGGATTTTCGTTTGCGATGTGGCTGAAATTTTGCTATGATGGGTGATATTTTACTTACGAGAGGAGCATTAACATGAAAAAGGTAGTGGTTGGACTTTCAGGCGGCGTGGATTCATCTGTATCTGCATGGCTCTTAAAGGAGCAGGGCTATGAGGTGATAGGGGTGAATATGGAACACCTAAAACCGGCGGATGACTCATCTTTTAGCTTAGAGGGCACGGAGGATGCAAAGAAGGTGGCAAGTGCGCTTGGCATTCCCTTTTATGTTATAAATTATCATGATGCGTTTAAGAGCGGGGTAATACATCCCTTTATAGGGGCGTACTGCTCGGGGCGCACTCCAAACCCCTGCGTGTGGTGCAACAGGTATGTAAAGTGGGAGGCGCTTTTAAGAAAGGCCGATGAGCTGGGGGCGGATTATGTCGCAACGGGGCATTATGCCAAGGTTAAACGCCTAGAAAACGGACGCTACTGTGTGGCGGCATCGGCCACGGCAAAAAAAGATCAGACCTATGCGCTTTGCGCTCTTAGTCAGGACCAGCTAAAAAGAACGCTTATGCCCCTAGGAGACTACACAAAGGATGAGACCAGAAAGATTGCGGCAAGGCAGGGGATCCCTGTGGCAAATAAGCCCGACAGCCAGGAAATCTGCTTTATTCCGGATGATGATTACGCTGGCTATATTAAGGAGAATTCTGATTATAAGCCGCAGCCCGGAAACTTTGTGGATATACACGGAAATGTTTTGGGAAAGCATAAGGGCATTATCCACTACACCGTGGGGCAGAGAAAGGGGCTTGGCATCGCATTTGGAACGCCCATGTATGTGGTTAGGATAAAGCCTGATACAAACGAGGTGGTTCTTGGAACTAATGAGGAGACTTTCGGGGACACATTATACGCTGGGAGCATAAACTTTATGGGCCAGGAAAGTTTTTCGCCTGGGGAGGTGCTTCTTGCAAAAATCCGCTACAGCCACAAGGGGGATTTTTGCCGGGTATTTCCGTTTGAGAAAGGGCTAAAGTGCGTCTTTGAAAAGCCGCAGCGCGCTATAACTCCCGGACAGGCACTGGTTCTTTATAAGGAGGACTATGTGGTGGCGGGCGGAATTATCACCGCGGATGAGCGGTTTAGATAAAGCGTAATCCGCGCGCTCTTGGGGGAGTTAAAAACCGCCTGATTCTGACTTTACAGAAACTTAACAAAAATGAAATAAGTAAAAAAAATGCAGTATAAAAAGTGAATTATTTGTGGTGTTTTTTGGACTAAATCTCTGTTAGAATTTGTGATAAGTATTCTACCCTCAAGAAAGAGGGATGCGATCAGGAGGTACATAATGGAAAAAAAGACAGGAAAGGAGAAGGTGTCAGGCGGTTTGTATGTTGTACAGAGAATAGCGGCTTTACTGGGCGTGTGCGCTATTTTCTTCCCGGCATTTAACCCCACATACATCTTCACTGTCGTAGACGGAAACCCCATGAACAATACTACGTCACTTTTCACTGCGGCTATTTCCTCAAGTGGAATTTTGTCGGACGGTATTGTCAGCGCCATAAGTAAAGGGCTTTTAGATGCCAGTGCATTTACGTCGCTGCGCATCGCCTGCGTTCTGATTTTGCTTGGCATTATCGGTGCGGGTGCGGGAGCCTGCCTGTCCGTGGGAAATGTAAAGATGAAGCAGCTTTCCCATATCGTGACGGTCTTTGGCGCGGCGCTTAGCATCGTGGGAAGCGTTATGGTAATAAACCTCGCAAATAATATAGAGGACATTATCCACAGGCAGGAGACCACCACTGACACTATCTATGAGGTCACCTTAGCAGAGGAGACGGAGCTTGACACTTGGACCTTGGATTCAACCACCATACTAAACCAGTGTGAAAATGACGTATACCGCGTCACCATCAACAATAATTCCGGTCAGTCCATGGACGGATGGGCTTTAGAGATTTACGTTGGTGAGGATTATGACCTCTCAAATTTCTACAGCATAAACAAGAAATTCAGCATTATTTATGATACAAGCAGCTACGTGGA
>CAZYLH010000058.1:3244-6162 GCA_964648695.1 uncultured Lachnospiraceae bacterium
TTTGCCTTCTCATATCTGCCCCTTTATGGATGGCGTTTCGCGTTTGTGTGGGATGAGACTAAATCCATAACAGCAGAAGGAAACTTTGCGGGGACGCACTGGTTTACAGTTCTCTTTGCCGATGCGGCATACAGAAAGCTTTTCCTAAAGGTTATGAAGAATACGCTTGGACTTAGCTTTTTGGGAATTTTTACCAGCTGGCTGCCGATGGTATTTGCGATCTTCTTAAACGAGGTAAAGAACACCAAGTTTAAGGGCTTTGTTACCACGTTTTCAACAATCCCCAACTTCATTTCCTGGGTGCTTGTGTACTCTATCGCTTTTGCGATCTTTTCATCGGACGGTCTTATCAGCAACCTTCTTGGAATAAACCACAACTACCTGCAGGATACCACGCATCTGTGGCTTAAGATGTGGGCGTGGGGAACCTGGAAAGGTATTGGCTGGAGCGCCATTATATACATATCCGGTATCGCCGGTATTGACCAGCAGCTGTATGAGGCGGCATCCATTGACGGAGCGGGGCGCTTACAGAAAATGTGGAGTATCACCTTCCCGTGCCTCCTTCCCACATTCGTGGTTATGCTGGTTATGTCAGTAGCAGGTATTTTAAGCAACGGTATGGATCAGTACCTGATGTTTGCAAATGCACAGACCTTGGATGATCTAAACGTATTAGATCTGTATGTGTACAACCTGGTATATGACGGAAGTGGTCAGGTGCCGCTTTCCACGGTTGTGGGTATGGGTAAATCCATAGTAAGTATCATCCTGTTCTTCATTGCAAACAGTGCCGCGAAGGCAATTCGTGGAAACGGAATAGTATAAGGAGGTGAGACGATGGCTAAGACAGCGGAAGAAAAAATGAACGAAAAGCTGGAAAAGCAGTACTATAAAACTCATAAGAGAATGTATCGCATCACAGCTTCCGATGTAATTTTCAACATTATTAACTACGCGGTGTTTTTCATATTCACCTTTAGCTGTATATTTCCCTTCTACTATATATTCATCCAGACTATTTCAAACCCCAGCCTGGTAGCGTCGGGATCTATACGGTTTTACCCAAGGGAGCTGACTATCACCAACTATATAAACATCATAAATGACAGTCAGATTGTAACGGCATTCTTCGTATCAGTTGCCAGAACGCTTATAGGTACCACGCTTATGGTTATGGCTTCGGGACTTATCGGCTATCTGGTTACTCAGGATAAGATGTGGAAGAAGAAGATCTGGTATCGGTTCATGGTTATCACCATGTACTTTAACGCAGGTACCATTCCCTGGGTAATGAACATGAGGCTTTTGGGACTTGAAGGAAATTTCCTCGCATACATCATCCCCGGCATTGTCTCCCCGTATAATATCATCCTGGTAAAGACATATATAGAGTCCATTCCGGGTGAGCTTGAGGAGAGTGCGTTTATAGACGGCGCAAGCTACATGACGGTGTTTAGAAAGATTGTATGGCCCCTATGTAAGCCGATTTTAGCGACCATCGCCATATTTGGCGCGGTGGGGCACTGGAACTCGTTTACAGATTCTCTAATGCTTATGACGGGCTCGGATGCGCAAAAGTGGCACACATTACAGCACGTGCTTTATAACTATCTGGTAAGAAACCAGAGAGTTGACACAAGCGTGACCGGTACAGTACAGACTGTGTCCGCAGCGGTAAAATATACCTGTAGTATGGTGACGATCATACCGATACTTATCGTTTATCCGTTTATGCAGAAGTATTTCCAGAAAGGTATCATGTTAGGCGCCGTTAAGGGCTGATGCATGTTAATATAGAGCGGAAGTTATTTCGTAAAAAAGATAAAGGAGGACATTATGATTACAAAATCAAAGAGAATATTGGCACTTGCCCTTTCTAGTGTAATGGCATTGTCAATGTTTGCCGGGTGCTCTAGCAGTTCAAGCACAGATGAGACAACAGAAGCTTCCACCACGGCCAGTGAGGAGACAGTTTCAAGCTCTGAAAATGACGTAGACGACACATCTGACGCATCAGATGATGGCAGTGATGATAGCGTAACGCTGACATCGGAGGAAGTGTTTGCGGATTACGAGCCGACATATGTGCCGGAAGAGACTGTTTCTATCCAGATCTACTCTCCGGTATCAAACGTTCCTGGTCTGACGACAGGATGGATGGCTGACATCTTAAAGGAGAAGTTTAACGTTGAGATCACCATCGTAAACGATTCTTCAGTTCTCTCCACAATGCTCCAGACAGGTGATATGGGAGATATCGTAATCTGGGG
Source organism: uncultured Lachnospiraceae bacterium (assembly GCA_964648695.1). GTDB lineage: Bacteria > Bacillota > Clostridia > Lachnospirales > Lachnospiraceae > UBA4292. Next base: position 5,518 of record CAZYLH010000058.1, read on the forward strand.
AAGCATGGATGAGAATTACCAGACTGCTGTGGACAGCGGATATCTCTTAAACTGGAATAAGGATAACCTTCTTGAGACATATGGCTCATACATGTTAGAGAACATGACAGATGCCTTAGAGTATAACGCAAAGGTAAACGGCGGAACAGTTTATGGCTTTACCGGCTCTATTTCTCTTCCCGGAAGCGCAAACTCCTCCGGTCTGTTATACACCTGGGATATCCGTTGGGATCTGTACATGGAGGCAGGTATGCCGGAGATCAATGACCTCGACGATTATGTTGAGCTCATGAAGGTGTTCAAGGAACTTGAGCCCACGGATGATAACGGAAACCCCACATATGCGCTTTCAATGTGGCCTGACTGGGACGGCAACATGGTAATGTACGTTAAGGCGCTTGCTACAGCGTACTATGGATATGATGAGTGGGGCGTAGGCCTTTACAGCGTTCTTGACGGAAGCTTTGTAGGCGCTCTTGACGATGATCTGGACAACAATCCTTATTATCAGTCTCTGAAGTTTATCAACACACTGTATCAGGAAGGACTGGTTGACCCTAACTCCATGTCCGCAACCTATGATACATACAATGAGAAGATGAAGGCGGGCGGCGCGTTCTTCTCCATCTTCAACTATGCCGGCGG
>CAZYLH010000058.1:6262-7586 GCA_964648695.1 uncultured Lachnospiraceae bacterium
ATGGAAGAGATCGGATACAGCGGATCATTTGATGACGGAAAGCTTCAGGTAAACTCCATTATCTGGGATCTTGCTTCCTATATTGCAAATGACCCCTTAAGTCAGTGCTACCTGTACACCATGTGGGATTCAATGCAGGCAGATCCGGTAAATGATGTTGAGGCAAGCTGGAGAGAATACACGGGCGAGACCCTTAATATCAACTATCTGCTGCACAATGAGAATGTTGTGGTGTCTCCGGCATCCGGCGTGTCCTTCTCTGACCCTAGCAAGCAGGATACACTCTACACCTACTGGAGCCAGGTTACCACGACAATCGTCAACGGAACATGGAAGTGCATCTACGCTGAGACTGACGAGGAATTCGATCAGCTCTGGGAGCAGATGGTTTCCGAGGCAATCAGCTACGGCTATGAGGATTGCGTAGCATACTGTGAGGAGCAGGCAGAAACACGTTACCTTGCTGAGCAGCTACTTGCACTTGAAGAGGAATAAGTAGATATAAAAAAGCTTTGAGTAAAAAATGGGCGGGGAGGCTTACTAGCCTCCCCGCTTTTTAATAAAAGTTTTACATTATTTGCTTGATTTTGCCTATGAAATTTTCATATAATAGCGAAGGCGTTAAAGGGGATTTTGGCGCCTATTATACACGCACTTTTCGCGCTTATTTAAGAAAGGAATTTCTTTATGGGTTTTTTTAGTGTTGAAGGCAAGTTCTTTCAGTTCTTACGCAGGCTCACGGATGTGCTTAAAGTAAATATACTGTGGCTGTTATGCTCGCTCCCAATCGTAACCATCGGGGCTTCCACAGTCGCGGCGTTTGACGTGACCATGAAGATGATAGATGACACGGAAGGATATGTTGGAAGGCAGTTTTTAAAGGCATTTAGGGCGAATTTAAAAAACGGTATTCCTCTTGGCATACTTTTTGTAATCGGTGGATATGCGCTATGGCTGGATTTTCAGCTTGCCATGATAGAGGATTTGCATCCGTTTCTTTTTTTGAGCATGTTTATTCTGTTTGCGTTTGTATACCTATCATGCTTTATATACGCCTTCGCGCTCTCGGCAAGATATGAGAATACGCTGGTGCACACCATAAAAAATTCCTATGATATCTTTTTAAGACATATAGTAAGAAACGGTGTCATGGTGATTATTCTGGCGGTCGAGTTTGTGATCTTCTTCTGGAACACCACAACACTTTTCTTCTTTATCCTAATCGGCCCCACCTGTATGTTTTTGACCATCAGCGGTTGGGCGGTTCCCATATTTAGGGAGATTGAAAAAGAGGACGGCGCGGTGATAAGAAAGCCGGGCGAGG
>CAZYLH010000059.1:0-7173 GCA_964648695.1 uncultured Lachnospiraceae bacterium
CTGTTTGGATAGCGCTCTATTGCAATCCCCATATAGAAATTTACGATGATGCTGTATAACATCAAAAAGACATATATGGGCTCTCCCCAGGCATAAAAGATGAGGCTAAAGAAAAAGAGCACCGCATTTTTTGCCCGAAATGGAACAAGAAAATATACGAGAAATACTATGGGAAGAAACACAAACAAAAAGGTCACATTGCTAAATACCATCTGTCATTCCTCCACAACCGCGCGCACCGCTTCCATAAGCGTTCTGGAATCGGCTGAAATCACAAGGCACACATACATGTCATTAGAATAGACAATCGCATCCTCCAAAATCGCCAGCTGATCTGTGCCATATCCGTCAAAATTATTCTCCTGCTGTGATATCCGGCTTTCCATAGCAGCGCTTACAGTCGCCGCCTGGTTGCTGTCTGAGATCTTTACAATCAAGAGCTCACTCACATCCATGGTGGTCTCCGGCTCATAATATAAAACCCACTCGTAATCCTCTGCATTTAAGCCGTATGCGCGCTTAAACCGTAAAGAATCTGATGCCGTCATCCCCTCCAGCTCAGTTTTTTCTAAAAGCATTTCCTCCACTTCAGAAAGTGTGAGGTCCACCGGAGTTTCCTCCTGCACAAGCGCCAGAATAAAAAGGATCAGCACCGCCACAGAGAGGATCTGTATTATTCTAGGTTTCATGACACCAGATCCTCCCATAAACCTAACTGATTTGCCATGTCCTGTATCCACAGCTGATAAAACGCTTTGTCAAAATGCAGCCCATCATCGGCGTAATTTTCCTCTTTAAGATACGCTGAGCCGTCCACCAAGGTCCATCCGTTTTTTTCGCACATCTCTTCCATGGCTTCATTATACAGCTCAATATACGTGGCATACGGGAAGCTCTCAATTCCCTCCTCGGTGACGCCTGGCTGGTTATGTATGTAGATCTCACATCCCGGATTGATTAAAAGGAAATCCTCTATAAGGGAAACATAATCACTTACAAACTCATCCACATCTTCGCCGTAAACGCCCATATCGTTAAGTCCTATCCAAAACAGCGCCTTCTTTGAATACATTGCAGCGGCCTGCTTTGCGGTCTCTATAAGATCCCCCGCATAAGCGCCCCTGTCATAAAAGACCTTAGAGCTGTCTAACACCCACTCAACACCCTCAACTCTGGAGTCTCCGATCACCACGGTATCAGAAAACAGGGTGTTTATAAGAGGCGTATCTGTGCTGTCGATCTCCTCAACGCTGTATGGAACCATATTTGTCCCCTCACAGATCTCAAGTAGATATTCAAGCCTCTCCTCTGCGGCCACATCATTTGAGGTTGCGCTTATCCCGCTCTCCTTTTTTGCAATCAGCTCTAACACCTCTTTTACGTCCGCCGTCTCCATGGTCTTTAATATTTCCAGCATATCCTCAGAGACCGTCTCATCGTTATCACTTGTCTTTGAACAACCGGCAGCGAGCGCACACACGCCCACTGCCAAAAAAAGGTACCTTATCTTCATAATACTCCCCACGAGATTCCAAAACACACCAAATATAGCACTTTTACTCTGTAAAAGCAACTGATTTGTCCACCTTAGCCATCTCAAGCTGCGCCTGCACCAGCCTGTAATAAATCCCCTTCTGCCCAAGCAGCTCGTTATGTGTGCCGATCTCTGCGATGCTGTGTCCGTCTATCACCACCAGTCTATCCGCCTTTCTAAGTGTTGAGAGACGATGGGCGATGGCAAAGGTGGTACGTCCCGCTGTAAGGCGCTCTAATGCCTGCTGGATTAAAAATTCGCTCTCTGTGTCTAAGGCGCTTGTCGCCTCATCTAAAATCAGAAGGCGGGGATTATTTAGGATAGCCCTTGCAATGGCAATGCGCTGGCGCTCACCGCCGGAGAGATTGTAGCCGCGCTCTCCCACATATGTGTTATACCCGTCCGGCATCTTGCAGATAAAATCATGCGCGTTTGCTGACTTTGCCGCCTGTATAATCTCCGTCATGGTGGCGTCTGGCTTAGCGTAGCGCAGATTATTTAAGATGCTTCCCGAAAAAAGAAAGGTTTCCTGCAGCACCACTCCAATCTGGGAGTGTAGGTATTCCTGGTCTATATCCTTTATATCCACCCCGTCGATGCACAAGCTTCCACGGTTTACATCATAAAGGCGCATGATGAGATTTATCATGGTGGATTTTCCGGTGCCGCTTGCTCCAACTAAACCTATCATCTCGCCCTGCTTTACGGATAAATTGATATTCTCAAGCACCGGCTCATATGAGTGGTACCCAAAGCTTACATCATTAAAATCAACATCGCCCTTAATATCAAGGCGCACTGGATCTTTAGAGTTTACAATCTTTGGCTGCTCATCTAAAACGTCATAGATACGGTTCATGCTGGTGATCATCTGCATAATACTTCTTGGCAGGTAAGTCATCCAGCCAAGCGGCCCGTAGAGATACTCAGTATAGGTTACAAACTGGATAAGCGTACCAACGCTCATGCCTCCAAGAAGCACATCGCGCCCTCCAAAATAGATCGCCAGATAACACCCCATCCCCATGATAAAGGTTAAGATAGGATAAAATATCGCCCAGAAGCCCTCGTTCTTCTTCTGTATACGGGCATACTCCTTTGTAAGCTCGTCAAACTTTTGGGTTTCCGCCTGCTCCCTTCCAAAGCTTTTTACCACTCGGATCCCGGAAATTACATCCTGCAAGCCGCTTTTAAGATCATCCTCCTTTAGCCACTGCTTATGAAAGACCTTTCTGATATGGCTCCAAAACATGCGGGTAAGCACTATCACCACCAGAATAAGGCAGGTGGTAAGAAGCGTCAGTCTCCAGTTTATCATCAGCATAAAGATGAGGGATCCTATCATGGTCACAAGGGTGCTCACCATGCTGCCAAAGACCTCCTCCATAAACTCTCTGATCCTGTTGGTGTCGCTTGCCACGCGGTTCATCAGCTCTCCGGGCTTTCTCTCATTTATAAATGACAGGGAGAGTGTCTGGATTTTTAAGTACAAACGCCTTCGAAGGTCCATACTGATCATGGCTCCCATCAGGGCACAAAGCCAATATTTTACGGCGTTGATGCCAATCAAAAGCACCGTGCATATAAGCATCAGTCCCACAAACCTAAGGACGTCCACCATGGTGCCGGATCTGTCCATAAGACTCTCATCTATAAACTGCTGCTGGATAGCTGGCATTCCAACGCTTATGAGAGAGCTTATAACCATCAAAAGCGATATCCCTAAAAATTTAAACTGATATCCCGCGCACAATTCCCAAAACTTCTTAAGGGTGACCATTTTCCCGTCACAGTACGGGCAGTCATTCGTCCCCGGCAGGGCTCTGCCGCACTTTTCGCAGTAGCGCTCCTTTTCCTCGCTTTTTACAAGCTCATCCACACCCTTACAGTAAAGCGTCGCCCCCTGCGCCACATATGACACCCTCACAATCTCCCTCATGGAAAACCGGGTTATTAGAACTGCCTCCCCGCCTCGCTTCTTTCCTACTAAGATCCCGCAGTTTACCTGGCTCTCGCACTTAATCTCACTGTAATCAGAAAGGGGCTCTTTTTTTATCAGCCAGCCATCCTTACCCGGCGTTTTGGAAGTGTCTATTAAAAACAGCTCTTTTTTTGTAACCAGCAAAAAAATGCGCTCCTTTCCAACTGCCCATCGTGCAAGTGGCCTGACTATAGGGCGGCCTCCATCCTCCTCCAGGGGCAGATCTACGGGCACGCAGTAGGAAATCTCGCCGGGGTTTATGCTCAAGTGCTTTTCATATATTTTCTGCTCATCTGGCGTCAGGTAATTAAGTTTCATTTCCTCTCTTCTTTCTATATCAGATAAACAAGTCTAATTTCTTTTTCTCCGCTACGCTTAGGGCGTTTATGTCCGGAATCTCATAGCGGTTTCCGTCAAGATCTGTGATCATAATCCTGCCCTCTGTAAGGCTAACAAAGGCATCTGAGCCCACATGCGTGGTAAATCGGCATGCGCCAAAGTTTGTGATCACGTCAAAATAGGCATAGCCGTACTCGTCTTTTACGCTTATCACCTTTTTTATCACCGGCATAAAATACCGCAGTCGCAGCTGCTCTTCAAGCATCTGTGCCTGATCTTTTTCTAAGTCCTTAAGGCTTTCTATTATGCCAATCTCCCTGGCCTTCTCGTCTGCCTCGCGGATGGAAATATATCCATCCGGCTCCGTTAAAGGAAAGGTTCTATACACCCCCACCCTGTCATAGTGCTTTCCGTCATAGTCTAAAGCCACAAATCCTCCCGGAGTTCTTGAAAAGGACGCGTTTTTCTTATTTAGAAAACGCAGCTCTAAGAGATCTGCGGACTGTGCCAAAAGCTCCTCCTCATTAAATTCTTTATCGTCAATCTCTATCATCTAATCCTCCAATCCCCTCATGGCAAGCGCCTTCGTCTGAAGCTCCATTAGCTTATAATAAATCCCCTTTTTCTTCGTCAGCTGCTCATGGGTTCCCTCTTCTACAAGCTTTCCATCATCTATCACTATAAGAAAATCCGCATTCTTTAAGGTGGAAAGCCGATGGGCAATGGAGATGGTGGTGCGCCCCTTTACTAAAAGCTCCAAAGAGCGCTGAATAGCCGCCTCAGTCTCCGTATCAACCGCCGCTGTAGCCTCATCCAAAATCAGAATCTTTGGATCTGCAAGAATAGCCCGGGCGATGGAAAGGCGCTGCCTCTCACCGCCTGAGAGACTTCTCCCTGAAGAGCCCACCAATGTGTCATACCCCTCAGGCATCTTACATATAAAATCATGTGCGCTTGCAAGCTTTGCAGCCCGAATGATTTCGGCCCTCGTCGCATCCGGCTTTGCATAGGCAATGTTTTGTGCAACTGTGCCCATGAAAACATAAGTTTCCTGTGACACCATGGCGATGCTTTTTCTAAGCTGTTCAAAGCTTAAGTCTTTTATGTTTACATCGTCCAGATAGATATTTCCCTCGTTCGGATCATAAAGCCTTGATATCAGGTTTACAAGCGTTGACTTTCCCGCGCCGCTTCGCCCCACGATGCCAAGCATCTGACCTGCCTTTACCGAAAAAGTAAGATCCTTTAGCACCGGCTTATTCGGCTCATATCCAAAGGTGACATGCTCAAGGCGGATGCTTCCCTGAACTTTTTGTAAAACCACCGGGTTTTCCGGCTCTCTCACCGTTGGAACCGCGTCCACAATCTCAAAAATTCTCTGCGCGGCATTCATACAGTTTGTAAACCAGCGAAACATATATGACATAAAATCCAGCGGATCGTTTAACTGGCTGATATATCCGGTAAAGGTTATTAGTAAGCCAAGCTCCATATTTACATTTGAGAGCACCAATGCGGCTCCGATTCCCCAAACCGCAAAGCTTGTGAGGTTTTCCCCGGCGTTATATAAAATGTTAAAGCGATTATCATATGACGCCACCGCCAGCTCAGCCTCTCTCACACCCCTGCTTGTTTTTTCAAAGCGGCGCATCTCCTCGTCCTCTTTTCCAAAGGCCTTTACCACTCTTGCGCCCGTGATATTGTCATTTACCTGGCTGTTTAGTCTCCTGTTTGCACGGTGGCGTTTCCCGTAAAAACTCCAGAGCCTTGGCATCATACTGTAGCTTAGATACATCATCACCGGCAGCAAAAGCAGGGATGCGATGGCAAGCCCCCAGTGAAGGCGAAACATAATGACGGCGGTCATGATCACCGTCAGCACATTTATTATAAAATACGGTACTCCATCGATAAAAAAGCTGCTGATCTCCCCCGCATCATCTATAACCCTGGTCATAAGACCTCCGGTCTGACGGCTGTTATAAAAGCTTATGGAGAGCCTGCCCATGGAGGAAAAGACCTCACTCTTTAGCTTTCCCATGACCTCTGGAACTATCTGCGCGGTCAGATACCCGTGCACAATACCAGCCACCTTGATTAAGAGCTTTGAGATAAACATCGTAATCACCGCCACAAGTAGCAGCAGCACAAATCGTCCGCCGGGAAGTCCCACAAGCGCCAAAAAAGTTTCATCCTTTGCCAGCACCCTGTCATATAAAATGGTGCCGCTAAGATAGGGGTATACTATGGTCAGCACCGCGGAGATGATATAGCAGATCATCTCTGCCGCAATCTGCGCCTTATAACCCTTAAAATAGCTAAAGAGCCGCAAAAAGATGGAGCTTTTGTCCATGCACTTAGGACAATCCTTTCTCTCCTGATCTGGATAAAGCGTCCCGCAGTTAGGGCAGCACTCCTGCCTTTTACTGCCCAAAACGTCCTCCTTTGTAAGATCCTCCCCTCTTTTTACCTTTTCAAGGTTATCCTTTAAGCGGACAAATTCCCCAAGACGGGATTTTGAAAAGCGCGCCAGACGATACTCCACCCCGTCAACCCTTCCCATCAGCTCCCCGCTTGAGACATGGCGCAGCACATCTAGCTTTTCCACTTGCGCCAGCTCATACACCCTGATCGCAGGCTCCCCTTTATAGGCAGCCGCTCTCGCATAACCGCCAAAGGAGCGCTGATAGTCGTCTGCCGGATAGCGCACAATGGCAAGCTTTTTTTCGGCAAGTATTACAAATCCGTCCGCAAAGCGCTCCTCATCCTCCATGTCAGAACACGCCACGTAGCGGATGGTCTCCGGATCTAAAAAATACTGCTCTAGCTTTTTTAAAAGTTCCTTGCCGCAATACTCTTTTGCAAGCTTTCTGCCCTTTTGCGCCTCTTCCTTATTATTCTTATCTTCAACTTTGATTTTGGTTTTCATCACTCTCTCCAAATGCGCTCACCTTAACTGTGAATTTCCCGGCAAATGAGGATGGGGCACGGATTTAGCCGCACTTTGCGCTACCGGGTCCATAAAACACCTCAAATCCTCTCATTTTCCTACAAAAAAGCGGCATGACACACACGCATCATGCCGCAACACGCTAATATTCGCCCGCAAAGCTGATCAGCCCCGCAAAACCTCTCCAAAAACCGCATGAAACCTGGTAAAGCACTTACCACATCTATTTAAATTTGACCTCTGATTTAAATTGCTCACTGTGCTTTCCTCCTTTCATGTGATTTACTTAAACGCAAATGCGCACCGACATATGCTAATCTAGCACATAATTCTTCATATTACAAGCGTTTTTTAGATGCCTAGGGATTT
>CAZYLH010000060.1:0-7019 GCA_964648695.1 uncultured Lachnospiraceae bacterium
GTAGAGCGTGTTAGAACTTTGACATACGGAGAGGATTTTGATATAATACCCCCGACCCGTTTGGCGAAAAACTCATGAAATTTAGATGGAGGAAAGCATGGATATAGCACAGATATTGGGAAGTGAGCTGAATATAAAAAAGGAACAGGCAGAGGCGGTGATAAAGCTCATCGATGAGGGAAATACGATTCCCTTTATAGCCAGATACCGCAAGGAGATGCACGGCGGGCTGGACGATGAACAGATCAGAAATCTTGCCGAGCGCCTTAATTATCTGCGAAACCTCCAGGAAAAAAAGGAGCAGGTAATCTCCTCCATCACCGAGCAGGGAAAGATGACCGATGAGCTTAAAAAGCAGATTGAGGAAGCTATGACGCAGGCGGCGGTGGAGGATCTCTACCTTCCGTACAGGCCAAAGCGCAGAACAAGGGCGACCATTGCAAAAGAGAAAGGTTTAGAACCACTTGCCATGCTGATCTTACTCCAGTCACTAAAGACGCCGCTTGAGGATGAGGCTGGGAAGTATATAGATTCTGAGAAAGGCGTGGAAACGGCGCAGGACGCAATCGCCGGAGCAAGTGATATTTTGGCGGAGATGATAAGCGAGACCGCCGAGTACAGGGATTATATCAGAAAGATAACAAGACAGCAGGGAAAGCTTAACAGCTTAGCAAAGGATCCTGAGGAAAAGAGCGTCTACGAGATGTACTACGAGTACAGCTCTCCTATAAACCGTGTGCCGGGACATGCGGTTTTGGCGATAAACAGGGGAGAAAAAGAAAAGATCCTTAGCGTATCCGTTGAGACGGACAGGGAGAAAATCCTGACATATCTGGAAAAAAAGCTTATATCCCGTGATAATCCATATACAACGCAGGTGATTAAGGCCGCGGCTGAGGATGCCTTTGACAGGCTCATCTGGCCCTCGATAGAGCGGGAAATCAGAAATGAGCTGACAGAAAGCGCGCAGGAGGGGGCTATCAAGGTGTTCGGGAAAAACCTGACACAGCTTTTGATGCAGCCGCCCATTCACGGGCAGACTGTTCTTGGCTGGGATCCGGGGTACCGCAACGGTTGTAAGCTGGCGGTTGTGGATCCAACTGGAAAGATTGTGGATACCGCGCTGGTTTTCCCGACAGCGCCCTTTAATAAGGTGGAGGAGACTAAGAAAACCGTAAAAAAACTAATTGAAAAGCACAGAGTTACCCTCATCTCTCTGGGAAACGGAACTGCATCCAGAGAATCAGAGCAGCTGATAGTAGAGATTATAAAGGAGATGAAGGCGGACCTCTCTTACGTGATAGTCAATGAGGCAGGGGCAAGCGTTTACTCTGCCAGCAAGCTGGCAAGCGAGGAATTACCGCAGTACAATGTGGGAGAGCGCGGCGCTGCTTCTATGGCAAGAAGGCTTCAGGATCCTCTTGCGGAGCTGGTAAAGATCGACCCGAAATCCATTGGCGTGGGGCAGTATCAGCATGACATGAATCAGAAGAAGCTGGATGAGACGCTGGCAGGAGTTGTGGAAGACTGCGTAAACAAGGTGGGGGTTGATGTGAACACTGCTTCGGCACCTCTTCTTATGCATGTCTCCGGTATCAATAAGACGCTGGCGAAAAACATTGTGGCATACAGGGAGCAAAACGGAGCTTTTAAAGCCAGAAAGGATCTGCAAAAGGTTCCAAAGCTCGGGCCAAAGGCATTTGAGCAAAGTGCCGGGTTTCTTAGGATCCCCGGAGCGAAAAACCCATTGGATGCCACAGCGGTTCACCCGGAAAGCTATGGAGTGGCAAAAGGAGTTTTGGACAGCCTTAATCTGACCAGTGAGGACATCGGAAAAAATGAGGGTCTTATAAAAAAGGTGAATGTAAAGAAGCTTGCCGGAGAGCTTGGGTGCGGAGAGATGACGCTTGCCGATATCTTAGCGGAGCTAGACCGCCCCGGCCGCGACCCCAGAGAGGAGATGCAAAAGCCAATCCTGCGCTCCGATGTCTTAGAACTTGAGGATTTAAAGCCGGGCATGATTTTAAAGGGAACGGTAAGAAATGTCATTGATTTTGGCGCTTTTGTGGACATCGGCGTTCATCAGGATGGACTGGTGCATATCTCCCAGCTGTCGCAAAAGAGAGTTAAGCATCCTTTAGACGTAGTGAGCGTGGGAGATGTTGTTGAGGTAAAGGTCTTAAGCGTGGATGTGGAGCGCAAGCGCATTGGCCTTACGATGAAGGACTTATAAGAGAAAGGATGAGTTTATGGTATACGAATCTCATTCACCAGAGGAGACGGTGGCGCTGGCTTTAGAGCTTGCAAAAAAAAGTCTTCCGGGAGAAATTTACTGCCTTGACGGAGACCTGGGGGTGGGAAAGACTCTGTTTTCACAGGGGTTTGCAAAGGGGCTTGGAATTTCAGAGACGGTGAATAGCCCCACGTTTACCATTCTCCAGATTTATGAGGACGGGCGGCTTCCGCTGTACCATTTTGATGTCTACAGGATAGGGGACGTCTCTGAGATGGATGAGATCGGATACGAGGATTTTTTTTTCGGGGACGGCGTGTGCCTGGTGGAGTGGGCGCAGCTGGTGAAAGAGATTATCCCGGAGCATGCTAAGCATATCTTAATTGAAAAGGATGTGGGGCGCGGGATGGACTATAGAAGGATCACGATTTCCAATAAGAAGGATGAAGCATGTTGATATTAGGAATAGAAAGCTCCGCCCTGGTGGCGTCCGCCGCCCTGGTGCAGGACGGAACTCTTCTGGCAGAATATACCTTAAACAGTAAGAAAACCCATTCACAGACACTGCTGCCCATGATAAGTCAGATTATTGATGCGGTGGAGCTTACGGATAGAATGAAAGAGCTGGACGGCATTGCCATCGCAAAGGGGCCGGGTTCATTTACGGGGCTACGTATTGGCTCCGCCACTGCAAAGGGACTGGCGATGACGCTGGATAAGCCAATACTGGCAGTTTCGACACTGGATGCCATGGCGTTTCAGCTATACGGAATTGGCGGGGTGATTTGTCCCATCATGGACGCCAGAAGGATGCAGGTGTATACGGGAATATACGCCTATTCAGGCGCAAAGAGAGGAGAATTTTCGGAGGGCATAGAGGTAGATAACCTGACACATATGCATACAATACTGTCGCAGACTGCTATCGGAATTACAGAGCTTATAGATAAGCTAAACAGTCTAGGAGAGATGGTGACATTTCTGGGCGATGGCTGTCCGGTATATAGAGAGCAGCTATTAAAGGAGCTAAAAGTCCCCGTCAGGTTTGCCCCCTCCTTTGCCTCAAGGCAGCGCGCGGCGGCGGTGGCAGAGCTTGGAGCGGTTTTTTTGAGAAATGGAATGACAGAGTCAGCTGCAGAGCATAAGCCAGAGTATCTGCGCCAGTCGCAGGCTGAGAGATTAAAAAACTCGGCTAAGGAAGGCGGCGTGAAATAGTAATGAAAAGAGAGGTAGAGGGGCTATCTATCCGTCCTATGAAGATGGAGGATGTGGGACAAATCGCAGAGCTTGAAAAAATATGCTTTACAAGACCTTGGTCAAAAGATGCCCTGCGTGAAAGCCTTTTAAAGGAGGAATATCTTTTTCTTGTAGCAAAGATAGACGGAGTTATAGCCGGATATGTGGGAATGGTTTGTGCCATTGATGAAGGGGATATCACAGAAGCTGCGGTCTTTCCGGAATTTAGGCGTCAGGGCGTTGGAGAGGCAATTCTTTGCGGGCTTTTTGATAGGGCGAGAGAGCGTGGACTTAGCCGGATTTTTCTTGAAGTGCGTGAGAGCAATGCCCCTGCCCGGGCGATGTATGAAAAGATGGGCTTTCGTATCATCGGCATTAGAAAGAATTTTTACGAGGCTCCGAGAGAAAACGGGCTGTTAATGTCCCGTGAGCTTGGAAGCTGATTAGGAAGGAAGAAGACATGTTGGATGTGTGTTTGCTTGGCACCGGCGGAATGATGCCCTTGCCATACCGGTGGCTGACGTCTCTTATGACCAGATATAACGGGAGCAGTCTGCTAATTGACTGCGGAGAGGGAACCCAGATCGCTCTAAAAAACAGCGGGTGGAGTCCCAAGCCCATAGATATCATGTGCTTTACACATTACCATGCGGACCACATCAGCGGGCTGCCGGGTATGCTTCTTACTATGGGCAATGCCGAGCGTACGGAGCCGCTTTACATGGTCGGGCCAAAGGGATTGGAGCGGGTGGTAAACTCGCTTCGAGTGATCGCGCCGGAGCTGCCGTTTGAGATCCGCTTTCGAGAACTTATGGAGGATGAGGAGCATATCTCCTTTAACGGCTATGAGATAACTGCCTTTAAAGTGATGCATAAGATCACCTGCTACGGCTATACCATTGAGATTCCCCGTCAGGGAAAATTTTCTGTGGAGCAGGCACGCGCTCACGAGATCCCGCAGAAGCTCTGGAGCCGTTTGCAAAAGGGAGAGACCATCTCGGAGGAGGGGCGCATCTTTACGCCAGAGATGGTGCTTGGGCCTGCGCGTCAGGGCATAAAGGTTACCTACTGCACGGATACAAGGCCCCTGCCGGTTATCGCCGATCAGGCAAAGGGAGCGGATCTTTTTATTTGCGAGGGAATGTATGGTGAGAAGGGCAAGGATGAGAAAGCGAGAAGCTATAAGCATATGACCATGCAGGAGGCTGCAAGGCTTTGCACAAAGGCAAAGCCCGATGAGGTCTGGCTGACCCACTACAGTCCGTCCATGGGGCATCCGGAGGAGTATCTAAAGGAGATACGGGAAATTTATCCTAAGATTATTATAGCGAAGGATGGAAGAATGAAGGAGCTTAATTACAGGGATGAGTGAGGAGAAGGTGACAATACTGGCAATCGAGAGCTCGTGCGATGAGACGGCGGCTGCGGTGGTGGAGAACGGAAGAACGGTTCTCTCAAGCGTCATCTCCACTCAGATAGCCCTTCACAAGGAGTATGGCGGAGTGGTGCCGGAGATTGCCTCCAGAAAGCATATTGAAAAAATTGTTCCGGTGGTGGATGAGGCACTTGCGGTTAGCGGGAAGAAGATTTCAGATTGCGACGCTATTGCGGTGACATATGGCCCCGGGCTGGTGGGCTCTCTTCTGGTTGGCGTGGCATTTGCAAAATCAATCGCCTTTGCTGCAAATAAGCCGCTTATCGGAGTGCACCACATAGAGGGGCATATCGCGGCAAACTTTATTGCCCATCCTGAACTTGAGCCTCCGTTTTGCTGTCTTGTGGTCTCCGGAGGGCACACTCATCTGGTGATAGTAAAAGACTACGGGGAGTTTGAGATTCTAGGAAAAAACAGGGATGACGCTGCCGGGGAAGCTTTTGATAAGGTGGCGAGGGCTATCGGACTTGGATATCCGGGAGGGCCAAAGATCGATAAGCTTACAAAAACGGAAGGGGATCCATTGGCGATACCTTTTCCGCAGGCAAAGATTGTAGATGCCCTTTATGACTTTAGCTTTAGCGGCATTAAGTCCGCGGTGCTAAACTATCTAAATCACGCACAGATGATGGGAGAAACGGTGGATAAAGCGGACTTGGCCGCCTCGTTTCAGCATGCGGTGGTATCAGTACTTGTCTCAAAAGCGATCCTTGCCACAAAGGAGCATGGCTTTAAGCGCCTTGCCATGGCTGGTGGCGTTGCTTCAAATTCTTATCTGCGCGCTAGGATGCAGGAGGCGTGTGACGCTGAGGGGATTTCGCTTTACTATCCGGAGCCAATCCTCTGCACGGACAACGGGGCGATGATCGGCGCGGCAGCGTATTATGAGTATAAAAAGGGCGTTCGTCACGGGCTTGACTTAAATGCCATGCCAAACCTTAAGCTTGGCGAGCGCTAGGAGGGCTATGAAATCCACGGGAATTATCCTTGCCGGCGGCAGGGGGAGTCGAATGAACAGCGATATACCAAAGCAGTACATAAATGTGTGCGGGCGTCCCTTGCTCTCCTATACCATTGAGGCGTTTGAGATGTCTATGATCGATGAAATCATATTGGTGGCAGGAGAGGGAGATGAAGAGTATTGCCGGACGCAGATTGTAGAAAAGGGCAGTTTTTTGAAGGTCTCTGCTATCGTTACGGGAGGCGGTGAGCGATACGATTCTGTCTACAATGGCTTGTGTGCCTGTAAGGATACGGATCTGGTGCTTATCCATGACGGTGCAAGATGCCTGGTTAGCCCAGAACTGATAAACAAAATGCTTAAAGAGCTTGGCAGAAGGCGAGTGTGCATTGCGGCTGTTCCCGTTAAGGACACGGTTAAAATAGTCGGTGAAGATGGGCGCGTGAAGGAGACCCCCAACAGAAATTTTCTCTGGAGCGTGCAGACGCCGCAGGGCTTTTACTATGAGGACTTGATTACCGCCAATGAGCGCATGTATAAGGCTATGGATGAAGGAAATGAGCTTTGCGATTGGGTCACGGACGATGCCATGATCATGGAGCGCTTTTCTGACACGCCCGTTTATATTATGGAGGGAGACTATAGTAATATAAAGGTTACCACCCCGGATGACCTTAAAACGGTGGAGCTTATTTTGAACGAGCGAAAGTTAAAAAAGAAGCGAAAAAGTTGTTGACAAATCAAATATGGTTTGGTATGATGTCCGTTGTCGCCAGCAAAAAGGGCGGCAAAAAAAGCGGAAATCGTGAGACGTTTCGTGAGCGTGAGGAACTATCACAGAGCTTTCTGGAGAGGTGTCCGAGTGGCTTATGGAGCTGGTCTTGAAAACCAGTGATTCCGAAAGGGACCGTGGGTTCGAATCCCACCTTCTCCGCTTAATATGAAATATGCATCAACTCTTGGAGAAGTACCCAAGTGGTTGAAGGGGCTCCCCTGGAAAGGGAGTAGGTCGTTAGTAGCGGCGCGAGGGTTCAAATCCCTCCTTCTCCGTTCGGTCTTCCAAAGAGACCAGGTGAAAATGCCTGATGCGTTTTCATAAAGAACCTTGACAACTGAACAGTATACTCCAACCTCGAAAATTCGTTAGAGAACAA
>CAZYLH010000061.1:0-6934 GCA_964648695.1 uncultured Lachnospiraceae bacterium
CATGGATGAGCGCGCAAGGATTGCAAAGCAGATAGAGGAGGGAAAGGCCTGCCTTGGAATAGAGCTTGGCTCTACTAGGATCAAGGCGGTGCTTATTGATGAGAAGAACAGCCCTATAGCATCTGGAGGTCATGACTGGGAGAACCGCCTGGAGGATGGGATATGGACCTATCATCTGGAGGATGTGTGGGAAGGTTTACAAGATGCCTACAGGAAACTTTCCGGGGATGTAAAAAACAGATACACTGTAGAGCTTAAGAAAATCGGGTGCATAGGCATCAGTGCCATGATGCATGGCTATCTGGTGTTTGATGAGGATGATGAGCTACTGGTGCCCTTTAGAACCTGGAGAAACACCATCACAGGCAATGCCTCAGAGATTCTCACACGTAAGCTGGAGTTTCACATCCCGCAGCGCTGGAGTATCGCGCATTTATATGAGGCGGTTTTAAAGGGAGAGGAGCATGTTGGCAAGATTTCCCATATGACCACTCTGGCGGGCTATGTGCATTGGCAGCTTACCGGTGAGAAGGTGATGGGTGTCGGGGAAGCTTCCGGAATGTTCCCGATAGATGTAAAGACGGGCCAGTTTGATGCACAGATGCTAGAAAAGACTCAGGAGCTCTTGGATGAAAAAGAAGCCGGAGTTAAGCTGAGGGATATCCTTCCGTGCGTACTTTCTGCGGGAGCGCCGGCAGGGACTCTCACACAGAAGGGAGCAAGGCTTTTAGACCCCACTGGGGCCTTGATGTGCGGCGCGCCACTGTGTCCTCCGGAGGGTGATGCAGGCACCGGCATGACTGCCACAAACGCGGTGGAGCGGGGCACGGGAAATGTGTCCGCGGGCACCAGCATTTTTGGCATGGTGGTGATGGAAAAGCAGCTTTCAAAGGTTTATGATGCCATAGACGTGGTGACCACCCCTGACGGCTTCCCGGTTGCCATGGTTCACTGTAATAACTGCAGCTCTGAGATAAACAGCTGGATGGGGGTCTTTAGCGAGGTGCTGGGAGCGTTTGGGATAACTCCAGGTCAGTCCGAGCTTTATGAAACCCTGTTTAAGAAGGCGCTTGAGGGCGAAAAGGACGGCGGTGGATTGCTCGCATATAACTACCTTTCCGGAGAGCATATCACCGGGCTTGATGAGGGACGTCCCATGGTGGTTAGAACGCCGGGTGCAAAGTTAAACCTTGCAAACTTTATGCGTGTTTCCATCCTAACCTCAATGGCAACCCTGAAAAAGGGCATGGATATTCTTCTAAAGGAGGAGAAAGTGCCGGTGAAAAATATCACCGGACACGGAGGACTTTTTAAGACAAAGGATGTGGCGCAGAGCATACTGGCAGCGGCTTTAAACGTGCCGGTTTCCACCATGAACACCGCCGGTGAGGGAGGAGCATGGGGAATGGCGCTTTTGGCATCCTACAGGCTTAGAGGAAACGGCAGAGGACTGGCAGAGTATCTAAAGACAGAGGTCTTTGGGGATGTGGAGAAATACACATTAAGTCCAAAAGCGGAGGATGTAGACGGATTTAATGAGTTTTCAAAGAGATATGAAAAAGGTCTTTCTATCGAAAAAGAGGCCATAAACGCGCTATAAGGCGTAGGTGCCAGTTGGTAAAAAAGAAGTGGTTTGCAAAGCTGTATGCGTATGATATAATGGCGTGGAGATATCAAAGGTGATCTGGTAATTAGATTTTTGGAGGGTGAATACGAGTATGGATATGAACGTGGACATTGAAAAAGAAAAGAAAACTCTCTCCATTATCATTATGGCTACGGGAGTTTTGCTCTTTATTTTTGTGATCGGCATAGTAATTTTTTCACTGCCGGACACTACCGGAGAAATGTCTTTAACCCAGGAAGAAACCACGCTGGCGCAGGAGATCTCTGAGTAGGAAAGATAAGTGCCCTTTAGGGCTTTTTAGGAAAATGTTACCTGTTTCTTAACGTGATTAGGAAAAGAGGAGGAGAATATGCCATCTTACCGGGACAGTGGATGGAAACCTGATAGAGAGGATGAGAAAGATTTTTCTGACTATGACTATTGGGATATCGCCGAGCAGATAAAAAAGAGTGTAGCAGAATCTACGGCGTGGATTGGGGATATGATCGCCGATATTCGGGATGAGTTTGTGGATCAGATAAGAAGCCAGCGCTATGAGAAAAAGACACCGGAGCAGATGCGCGAGGAGGCGAGACAGAGAGCGCAGATGCAGACACATATGCAGGAGCTGACCAGAAAGCGCGAGGAGCTAAAGAAACGTATCGCAGATATTCCCGGATGGAAAAGCATTACCCACAGCGTAATCCAGCTGGTCTTTGGCATTATGACTGTATGCTTTGGCGCGATGACAGTTGCGTTTTTATGCTTGAATATGTTAGGCTGGAGAATGCCTGGCGCGTTTGTTTTTTTCACGATGATGACAGTGGTTTGCGGGATATTTACAGGCTACAGCACAAGAAGGAGGCGGCAGCTAAAGAGATTTGTGCGATATATAGGGATGATCCATGATAAGCTGTATGTTAATATTGAGGATTTCATACACAGCTTGGGATATTCAAAAAAGACGGTTCTAAAGGATCTTCGGACTATGATCGAGCTAAAGATCCTAAAGCAGGGGCATATCGACAGTCAGGGAAAATATCTGATGCTGACGGATGAGACTTACAGCCAGTATGTCCAGTCGCAGGAGAGCTATAAGAGCCGAGTTATTGAGGAAGAAAAAAATCTCTCAGACCTTGAAAAGCATGAGAGGGAGGAGTTAGAGCGCATCCTTGCGCAGGGGCGTGCCTATATCAAGCAGATTAGAGAGGCAAACGATGAGCTTCCCGCAGAGGATATCTCCGCTAAGCTTGACCGCTTAGAAACTGTGGCGGGACAGGTTTTTGCCACCGTTAAGGGGCGTCCGGAAAAAGTTTCTGAGATACGAAAATTCATGGACTATTATCTGCCCACAACGATGAAGCTGGTGAAAAGCTATCAGGAGTTTGAAACCCAGCCGGTGCAGGGCGAAAACATAAAACAGGCAAAAAAAGAAATTGAAGACACTCTGGATATGATAAATCTGGCGTTTGAAAATCTTTCAGACAGGCTGTATCAGGATGTGACCATGGAGGTCAGCGCGGATATATCTGTGTTAAAAACACTCCTGGCGCAGGAGGGGCTAAAGGAGAAGGACTTTGTCATAAAATAATACGATTAGGAGGTATAAAATGGGGTTTGAAGATCAGGAGATTCCGGTGCCCACACTGACATTTGGGACGGAAGAAGATAATAACAGCACAGCGGTTTCTATGACAGCATTTAAGGAGCCGGTTCCGGTTATGGAACAGGAGGAAGCCAGGCTTACCAAGGAGGAGCAGCAGATGGTCGATCAGTTTTCACAGGCCATCGACCTGACTAATTCCAATGCAATTTTACAGTATGGAGCCGGAGCACAGAAAAAAATCGCAGATTTTAGTGCCACAGCGCTGGAAAATGTCCGCACCAAGGATCTTGGCGAGATCGGGAAGCTTTTGGGCGATATGGTTACAGAGCTAAAGAACTTTGATCCGGAAGAAGAAAAGGGAATTAGAGGATGGTTTAAGAGAAGCAGCAGCAAAATCACCAGCATCAGGGCGCAGTATGCAAAGGCGGAGGCCAATGTGACGGCGGTGGTACAGGCGCTTGAGAATCATCAGATACAGCTCTTAAAGGATGTCGCCATGCTGGATAGGATGTATGAGCTTAACCTGACATATTTTAAGGAATTGTCCATGTACATTCTTGCCGGAAAAAAGAAGCTGGAGCAAGTTAAAAATGAGGAGATCCCTGCGCTACTGCAAAAGGCAAAGCAGAGCGGTATGCAGGAGGATGCGCAGGCTGCAAACGATTTGACAGCGCTTGCAAATCGCTTTGAAAAAAAGATCCATGATTTAGAACTTACAAGAATGATCTCCCTTCAGATGGGCCCGCAGATCAGGTTGCTGCAAAATAATGACACCTTAATGAGTGAAAAAATCCAGTCCACTCTGGTAAACACCATTCCACTTTGGAAAAGTCAGATGGTTATTGCCATTGGTCTTACTCATTCTCAGGATGCTGCGGCGGCTGCCCGTGAGGCTTCGGAGATGACCAATGCGCTTTTAAAGAAAAATGCGGAGAGCTTAAAGATGGCTACCATTGAGACTGCAAAAGAATCCGAGAGGGGAATTGTGGATATAGAGACCCTAAAGGCGACAAATCAATCACTTATCAGCACTTTAGATGAGGTGATAAAGATACAGGATGAGGGCCGTCAGAAGAGAGCTGCCGCGGAGGCAGAGCTGCAGAAGATGGAAAATGAGATGAAGGAAAAGCTGCTGACCATGAGATCTTAAAAGGCGTGGCAGCAAAAAAATTCCCGCGCGAGAGTGCGTTTATAGCACTTTCGCGCGGGTTTTAAGATTCTTGCCAGACTTAAACGATGGGCGTTACATTTACAGCCTGAGGGCCTCTGTTGCCCTCTGCAACATCATATGTCACCTTCTGGCCATCCTCAAGGGTCTTATACCCTTCCGTAGCGATGCCGCTGTAGTGAACGAAGATGTCCTGTCCGTCCTCATCACCTGTGATGAAGCCAAATCCCTTTGTTGCGTTGAACCATTTTACTGTACCAGTCATTATGATACCTCCTAATATATTTGCCCGAAGGCATTTTGCGTTTTGGACAATGATATATCATAGTAAGTATCATAAAAGCGATGCTATTGTGAAACTAAACACGAAAAATCAAAAACCCAAAATACTCGCTCAATTTAACATGAAAATATACGCTTGTCAAGCCAAACTTAAGGATTTTCGGCGGGTTAGGGGCGCGGACATCGCAAAGTCCCTACTTGTCTATTTTGTGAAGTTATGCTAGAATCAACCGGTAAAATTGCCGGGCGTAGCCGGAACCTGTTTTTTTAAAATGCGACATTTCTTTTGCTGAGAGGAATATTTGATATGAAGAGAATTCTGTGGATGGTGTTTAGCAACATCCTGTATGTGCCCTACGGGTGGATAAAGCTGTGCTGGTATGCCGCGCACACGGATCGGTATTCTAAGGAGCAGCTCTGGAGGCTTGTAAAGTATATCGACAGACGGGCTGTTAAGGGCGGACGCATCCGTATTCATATGACGGGGCTTGAGAATCTTCCGAAGGATGACGGATTCATCTTTTATCCAAATCACCAGGGTTTGTTTGATGTGCTCTCCATCATTGATATAAGCGAGAGACCTTTTAGCGTTGTGGCAAAAAAGGAACTAAAGGGTATCCCGTTTTTAAAGCAGATTTTTGCCTGCATGGGATCTCTGTTTATGGACAGGGACGATGTGCGCCAGTCGATGCAGGTGATCATGGATGTAGCTAAGAAGGTTAAAGAAGGACAAAATTTCCTGATCTTTGCAGAAGGGACACGGAGCAGGGATAAAAATACTCTGCTGGAATTTAAGGCGGGCAGCTTTAAATGTGCGACAAAGGCAAGATGTCCCATTGTGCCAGTGGCACTTTTAGACACATATAAGGTGATGGACACAAACTCCATAGGGCCGGTCGATGTTCAGGTGCACATTCTGCCGCCCCTTTATTATGAAGAATATGGCGCTATGAAGACAACCGAGATTGCCAAAATTGTGCATGATCGGATTGAGAGCAAAATCAAGGAGAATGAAGGGTATGGAGCTTAAACTGGATTGGGAGGAGTATGAAAAGACAGCCAGGCAGGCTGTGGCAGAGGGGGCAGTACTCTTAAAAAACAAAAACCATGTGCTGCCGCTTTTAGAGGGGTGTAAGCTGGCGGTCTTTGGCAGGATGCAAAACCACTATTACAAGTCAGGGACGGGATCCGGCGGTATGGTGAACGTGAAAAAGGTGTGGGGGATCTTAGATGCGCTGAAGGAAGAAAAGCTGTGTCTAAATCAGGAACTGCTAAAGATATATGAGGAGTTTGAGGCATCACACCCAATAAAAGAGGCCGTAGGTTTTGGACAGGAGCCAGCCTCCCAGGAAGAGATGGATATAGACACTAATGTCATCAGCCGCGCTGCAGAGGATAGTGATGCCGCGCTGGTGATCATTGCAAGGACCGCCGGGGAGGAGCAGGACTATGCGGATGAGCCAGGCTCCTACCGCTTGACAGAGCTTGAGAAAAATCTCCTCCTAAGGGTGCGAGAGGCATTTGATAGGATGGTTGTGGTGCTTAATGTCAGCGCCATTTTGGATATGAGCGATATCGAGGCGGCAAACCCCGACGCAGTTCTCTATGCATGGCAGGGAGGCGAGATCGGCGGTCTAGGCACTGTCGATGTGCTGATGGGCAGGGAGTCCCCAAGCGGAAGGCTTACAGACACCATCGCAAAAAGCATAAAGGATTATCCTGCGTATCCATATTATGGCAATCCAGAAAAAAATTACTACGTGGAAGATATCTATGTCGGCTATAGATATTTTGAGACATTTAACAAGGAGGCAGTTCTGTATCCCTTTGGATTTGGACTCTCCTACACAGATTTTTTAATTGAGACGGATGGGGACGCCGTAAGTGATGGCAATGAGCTAAAGCCGGTGAGCCTAAAGGTTAATGTCACAAATACGGGCAATGTAGCAGGAAAAGAGGTTGTTCAGGTTTATGTAAGCGCACCGCAGGGAAAGCTTGGAAAGCCTGCTATCCAGCTGGTGGCATATAAAAAGACCAAAAAGCTTAAGCCCACCAAGACGCAGGTCTTAGACATAGTGATTGACCCATACCGCTATGCTTCCTATGATGATTCCGGTGTCACAGGGTATCCCCATGCATATGTGCTTGAGGCGGGAGCTTATCAGTTTTATATAGGAAAAAATGCGCGTGATCTAAAGCTTGTTGGTGGTTTTAAGCTGGCGCAGACAATGCTAGTACAGCAGCTTTCTGAGGCCATGGCGCCGGTGGAGGA
>CAZYLH010000062.1:0-6361 GCA_964648695.1 uncultured Lachnospiraceae bacterium
CGCACGGTAGGAGCCGTTTACGTTCCACTCCTCATCCATTATCACATTGCCATCAAAATCCACATACTGAGTGGCAACCTGACCGTTTGCAAAGAGCTTATCAAGCCACTCCCCACTTGCGACAAATCGTCCCTCCCCGTGGGATGCTGGGCTTACATAAACACCACCAAGCTGCGCGCCCAAAAGCCATGGGGACTTATTTGAAACTACCTTAGTATAAACCATCCTTGAAATGTGACGGCCGATGGTGTTGTAGGTCAGTGTGGGAGAATCTGCGCTCTGTGCCATCACCTTGCCATAAGGCACCAATCCAAGCTTTATAAGCGCCTGGAAGCCGTTGCAGATACCAAGCACCAGTCCGTCCCTGTTATTTAAGAGCTCCTCTATTGCTTCTTTTAGCTTCTCGTTTCTAAAGGCCGTTGCAAAAAACTTTGCGCTGCCCTCCGGCTCATCACCCGCAGAAAAACCTCCCGGGAACATGACTATCTGGGCATTTCTAATCCCTTCTGTAAAGGTATCCACAGAATCCCTGATATCCTGTGCGGAAAGGTTTTTAAACACCCTCACATCCGTTTCAGCGCCCGCCATCTCAAAAGCCTTTGCGCTGTCATACTCGCAGTTTGTGCCGGGAAATGCAGGGATAAATACCCTAGGCTTAGCCACCTTGTTCTTGCAAACATAGATGGTATCCGCCTTATAAAGACCGGTCTTTTCTTCTTTTTGAGGCGTTTTAGTGTTTGTTGGAAATACCTTTTCAAGAGGCGCCTTCCAGGTATCAAGCGCACTCTCAAGCTCTATCTTTACATCACCGTAAGAAATTTCTGCTTCTTTAGTAACCTCGCCCACTACTCTTACATTTAAGCCCTCTGTAACTAAAAGATCCATCTTGTCAGCGGGCACTTCCAGGAGCAGATCACCATATCTTACCCCGAAAAGCTCTGCCGGGGTGATGGCGGTATCTAAGTTTGCCCCAAGGCCGTTTCCAAATGCCATCTTGCTGACAGCCTCCGCGATACCGTTTGCGCCAAGGGCGTATGAGGAAGAGACTGCGCCAGCCTTAATGCTCTCAAACACAGCGCTGTAGGTTTTTTTCACCTGCTCATAAACCGGCAGGTCATACTCGTCTCTTTTAACTGCATAAACCACCAGCTTATTTCCCGCCTTCTTAAACTCCGGGGAGATGATGGTCTTACTTGACGCCACATCTACCGCAAAAGAAACCAGCGTAGGCGGTACATTGATATCATTAAAGGAGCCGGACATGGAGTCCTTGCCGCCGATGGACGGCAGGCCAAAGCCAAGCTGCGCATCATATGCGCCGAGGAGTGCGGCAAAAGGCTCGCCCCAGCTGTAGGGATCCTGGCTCATGCGCTTAAAGTACTCCTGGTAAGTCATTCGTATCTTTTTATAGTCACCGCCGTTTGCAACGATCTTTGCGACAGAATCCACCACAGCGTACACCGCGCCGTGATAGGGGCTCCAAGAGGAAAGATACGGATCATACCCATACGCCATCATGGTCACTGTGTCGGTCTTTCCCTTTAGCACGGGGAGCTTTGCAACCATCGCCTGCGTTTCCGTCAGCTGATACTTGCCTCCATACGGCATGAGGACGCTTCCCGCGCCGATGGAACTGTCAAACATCTCCACCAGACCTTTTTGAGAGCATACATTTAAATCTGAGAGCATGCTCATCCAAGTATCCTTTACATCTGCGATGTCCTTTTCCTTAAAGTAGGAAGCCTTCTTATCCGGTAGGGACACCGCAACATCCGTCTCCTGGTGCGCCCCGTTGGTGTCCAAAAAGCTCCTGCTTATATCAACGATCACCTTGCCCCTCCAGCTCATGGTAAGTCTTGGGGCCTCTGTCACAACCGCCACCTTTGTTGCCTCAAGGTTTTCCTGGGCGGCATATGACATGAACTGAGCCGCATCCTCTGGCGCCACAACCACAGCCATTCGCTCCTGGGATTCTGAGATGGCGATCTCCGTCCCGTCAAGGCCTGCGTATTTCTTGGGCACTAAATCTAGGTTTATAGAAAGCCCTGCCGCAAGCTCGCCTATGGCAACGGATACGCCGCCCGCACCAAAGTCATTGCACTTTTTTATGATATGGCTAACCTCAGGACGGCGAAACAGCCTCTGAAGTTTTCTTTCCGTTGGCGCATTACCCTTTTGAACCTCCGCGCCGCAGGTGGTGAGGGAAGCGGAGGTGTGAGCCTTTGAAGAACCCGTTGCTCCGCCGCAGCCATCACGGCCTGTCCTCCCGCCAAGAAGTATAATGATATCTCCCGGGGCCGATGTGAGTCTCTGCACTGCGCTTCTCGGAGCCGCCCCCATAACAGCGCCGATCTCCATGCGCTTTGCCACGTAATTGGGATGATAAATCTCCTTTACATAGCCGGTGGCAAGTCCTATCTGATTTCCGTATGAGCTGTAGCCTGAAGCCGCGCCCCTGACAATCTTCTTTTGAGGAAGCTTATTGGGAAGAGTCTCTGAGATTCCCTTTGTGGGATCCGCCGCGCCGGTGATGCGCATCGCCTGATACACATATGTGCGGCCAGATAAGGGATCTCTGATTGCGCCTCCTAAGCAGGTGGCAGCGCCGCCAAAAGGCTCTATCTCCGTGGGGTGGTTGTGGGTCTCGTTTTTAAAGTTTATGAGCCACTCCTCAGTTACCCCGTCTATCTCAACAGGAACAACTATAGAGCAGGCGTTTATCTCATCAGATTTCTCCTCATCGTCTAGCTTTCCCTCTCTTTTTAGCTTTCTAGCACCCATAAGCGCTAAGTCCATTAAGCATAAAAACTTATCCGGACGATCCTTAAAAATCTCATTTCTGTCCTTTACGTACTGGTTATAGCTGTCCATGATGGGCTTATGATAAAAGCCTTCGTCTATGGTTATGTTCTTTAATTCTGTGTTAAAGGTGGTGTGACGGCAGTGGTCGGACCAGTAGGTGTCAAGCACCCTTATCTCCGTCATGGTGGGGTCCCTTTTTTCCTCACCGAAAAAATAATTCTGGATGTGCAAAAAGTCCTTAAAGGTCATGGCAAGACCGAGGCCATCATAGAGGTCTTTAAGGTCACCCTCCGGCATATCCCTAAAGCCCGTAAATGTTATAACATCCTCCGGCTCTGCAAATTCCTGCACCAAGGTCTCTGGCAGCACATCATCGGACGTCTCTCTAGATTCCACGGGATTTATGCAGTGCTCCTTTACGCGGTCAAGTTCTTCTTTGCTTAGCGTTCCGGAGAGCACATAGGTGGTAGCGCAGCGGATAATGGGCTCTGCTTCCTCATCTAAAAGTTTAACGCACTGCTTTGCAGAATCCGCTCTCTGGTCAAACTGCCCGGGAAGAGCCTCCACGCTAAAGACATAATCCCCATCATTACGAGGAAATGTCCCTTCAAAATAACGGTCTAGGGGTGGCTCTGAAAACACGGTGATCAGCGCTTTTTCATAGGTCTCCTTCGACAAATTCTCAATGTCGTAGCGGACAAGCACCCTCACAGCGCTTACTGTATCAATTCCCAGGTACCCGCTTATCTCCTCCATCAGCTCCTTTGCCTTTACGGCGTAAGGGGCAAGCTTTTCAACATAAACTCGTCTGACGCTCATGACTGCTCCTCCAAGTAGTTTTTATATCCGGCATTATATCATCCTGCTAAGGCTCCTTGCAAGCAAAAAATTAAAAGCGGGATAAAAAGGAAATACCCCCAAAGGTGGGCTCACCTCTGAGGGTATTCGTATCATAGTATTACTGAAGGTTATTTAAAACCCAGGCACCTCTGTCCGTCACATACTCCTCTGCATGGTCCGGATCTACATAGTCAAAGGTGATCTCGATGGTCTCAATCTCCAGATTAGGGTCGATCACAAGCCAGTTGCAATCCTCCAAATCCCCGTCAACAACCCTTGCCTCTGAAGGAAGGCTGTTTACATAGGCGTTGTAGAGGTTTACACGGGTGGTGTAGTCGTCATCGTTGGTTGTGTAGGGCTTAGCTGTAAGCTCATACTCCTCCCCATTGATCAGCACGCTTGTTATCACGATGTAATAACCGGGGTAGAGCACCTCGCCGTTATAAATTCCAAGAGCGGAGAAGGCAATGCCGTTGGAATATCCTGCCGCTGTCTCTGTAAAGTCAAGGGATACTGTGTATACACCCTCGCCTACAACCTCCTGAGTAACAGCAACAACGCCGTCCGTTGTATCATCCGGGCTGTATGTGTCGCCAACACTGTAGCTGATAGCCCAGTCGCCGCTGTTCCACATAATCCATGCGGTAGCTACCGAGTGATCCTCAGGGTCATAATCAGGATCTACCATGCTGACGGGTGCGGCCTCAACCGCCTCCTCGATCGCAGCAAGAGCTGCTTCCATCTCAGCTTCCTGTCCCATCTCAAGCTGTGCGTCATAGCTTCTCTCTAAGAACAGTGCGGCAGTGTCCTCAAATCTCATGGAGCACTCATTTCTGTTATACAGTGTGCTGCAATCCCAAAGAATCGGAACATAGCCATAAAGGTCGCAGTTATTTAGGAAGTTTGTCATAAAGTCAACTGTGTTTCCGCGCTCATCGTCCGTCTCGCCGTTTATCAGCACGCCCCACTCGCCTAAGATAACGCCGTACCCCTGCTCGGTAAACTTGGTCATCTCGGCCAGTGTCTCGTTCATGTAGGTGTACTCGCTCTTTGTTCCCCAGTGGTCAACTGTCGTGTCGTCGCCGCAGTAGTTCCACGGATCATAGTAGTGAACGGAGATAAAGAGCTTGCTCTCGGCAGTATCCTCCGGCATAACAAACTGATCATCACATGTCAGCGCAATATTTGTATTATATCCTGCAATTATCAGGAAACGGTCTTCGTTGTTGCCGCCGGTAGAACGAATGGTGTCCACAAAGGTCTGGTTGATGAGATTTGTCATCTCGTAAAGTTCTTCTGAGGAGAGCGCGCCGGAATCAGCAGCTACAACCTTGCTGTTTAAGCTGGAGCCCAGCTCCTCGTTTGCGGACTCAAAAATCACGTGGTCTCCGTACTCTGCGTAGCGCTCTGCGATCTGGGTCCACATGGACACATAGATCTCCATTGCAGCTTCTCTTGTCTCCTCGCTCTCAGAGCCGAACATTCCCCACCAGCCGCCGTCCCAGTGGTCGTTGATGATGACATACATCCCTTCATTAAGGGCGTAGTTCATAATCTCCTCAACTCGGTCTAGGTAGGACTCATTTATAGTGTAATCTCCATCCTGATAGTTGGTCGCATTTGTGATCCATGCAACGGGAATACGAAGGGTGGTGAAGCCAGCCTCCTTCATTCCGGTGATCATCTCCTGGGTGGTGACGGGCTGACTCCAAGCTGTCTCAAAGGAGGTAGGGTCCATACCTGCACTCAGGATGTCTGTGTTCACTGCCTCCATGGTGTTTCCAAGGTTGATGCCGTTTCCCATAAGGTAGCTGAGCTCTAAAGCGGTGAGCTCCGTGCGCACAACGCCGTCATCCTGCGTCTCGATTCCGTTTGCGGACAGATGCACCTCCGTGCCGTAGGTGTACTCATCATCGTCGCCATCAGAAACTTCCTCTGTGGTCTCCTCCGCATCCGTCTCATCAGCTTCGGTTTCAGTCTCTTCTGTCGTTGTCTCGTCCGTGGAGGTGGATGAGTCCGAGCAGCCGCTAAGCGTTGTGGCAATAAGCATAGCTGCCATCAGAGGGTAAAGCCATTTTTTTTTCATAAACATTCTCCTTCCTGCCCACTTGGGCAATGATTTTTTGTATGATGTTGGGGGCTTTAATCCCAACTATAATACCTGTGGATTGCTCTAACAATCCCGCTTGGTATCATTTCTAACTTCACTATATATGACACCTCTCTTCGGTGTCACTTGTCTTTCTTCAAAAAGCTCTCGCAGCGTCACAAAGCGGTATCCCTGTCTTTTTGCGCCAACAATTATATCATCCAGCGCATCCACGGTCTTCTGATTTTTCTCCATGTCATGTAAGAGAATGATTCCGCCGTCACGCAGCTGGCTTAAAACCCTCTCCACACGCATAGAGGCGGACACCTCCTCTAACCAATCCTCCGCTCCAAACCCAGCGATCATGGTCATGGGGATCCTGTCTTTCATCTGCGCGCTCACGGCGATGTAGGGCGGTCTGAAAAAAACCGGTGCCCTGCCGGTGATACGCTCTATACATCCGTTGCACTCATCAATCTCTGCAAGAACCTCCTCTATTGGCATGTCGCTCATGACGCTGTGGGTCATGGAGTGGTTTTCTATCTCACAGCCCTGATCTGCGGCTTTTTTTATGACCCCGGCAGTCTCAGGATTTATATTGTTCCCCACAACAAAGAAGGTTGCACAGAT
>CAZYLH010000063.1:0-6246 GCA_964648695.1 uncultured Lachnospiraceae bacterium
AAAAAAAGTGCTTGCATTTTAAAGGGAAGTATGCTAGACTTGCATTCGTTCAGTGATTTGGTGACATAGCCAAGTGGTAAGGCGTGGGTCTGCAACACCCTGATCTCCGGTTCAAATCCGGATGTCACCTTTACAGGTTCGGTTTTATCCGGGCCTTTTTTTTAGCCCTGACATATACAACATGAAAGGTGGTAAATATGTCTTTTGAAGAGTATAGGAAAGCTCAAAAGGCCGGTCAGAAAGCTTATTACTCAAAGCTCATTGCGGGGGAATATCCATATTTGCCGGCGCTTACAGATATGCTTCCGGAGGGAAAGATATTAAAGGAGGTGCGGCTTGGCCTGGTTCAGATTCCCATGGATCAGATCGCGGGAACATACACGCGGGGGCGCCAGAATGCCTTTGCACCAAATTTTATGCCACTTCTTGATTCAGATACAGAGTTTGCCACGAAGTGGTCAAATCTGTGTGATGCCCACTTAGAGGAGGGAATCCACGACTCCATCGTCGCTTATGAATATATGTGTCATTTTTACGTTCAGGAGGGAAATAAGCGTGTCAGCGTTATGAAGCATTTTGGTGCTGTAAACATCCCGGGAACAGTTATTCGCATTATGCCTGAGCGGACGGATGAGAAGGACAATAAAATATACTATGAATTTGTAGACTTTTATGAGCTGTCCCAAATCAATTATCTTTTCTTTAGTCAGCCCGGGCGTTATGAGAAGCTGCAAACACTTCTCTTTGGCGATGAAAAGCACGTCTGGAGCGATGAGGAGAAAAAGATTTTCTATTCGCTCTATTATCGTTTTAAAAATGTCTATGAGGCAAAGGGCGGCGTTAAGCTACCGATCACCGTTGGAGACGCTCTGCTTTCCTATATAGGTGTGTACGGCTATGAGGAGATAAAGGATAAGCTGCCCACGCAGATCAGAGAGGATCTTGGAAAAGTGTGGTCAGAGTTTGTGATCCTTAAGGAAGATCAGCCGATAGAGCTGGTGCTTGAGCCGGACGAGAAGGCGCCTTCAAAGAAGCTGATAAGCAGAATTATACCATCAACACCAAAGACCTTAAAGATAGCCTTTATAAATGATAAGACGGCGGAGACCTCAAGCTGGACCTATGCCCATGAGCTTGGCAGACAGCATTTAGACAACGCCTTTGGTGCGCAGATCAGCACAGTCGCATATAATAATGCTTTGGCAGAAGGAAAAGCCGGTGAAATTATTGAGCAGGCCATTAAGGATGGCTATAAGCTTATCTTTACCACTACGCCACAGCTTGTATCTGCAAGCCTGAAGGCGGCGGTGGATCATCCGGATGTGCGCATTTTTAACTGTTCAATAAATATCTCACACAGCTATATCAGAACCTACTACGCGCGCCTCTATGAGGCAAAGCTTCTCACAGGAATCATCGCGGGAGCCTTAGCGGATGACAATAGAATTGGATACATTGCGGATTACCCTATCTACGGTGTGGCTGCAAACATCAACGCCTTTGCGCTTGGAGCCAGCATGTCAAATCCCAGGGCTAAAATTTACTTAAAGTGGTCCACTGTCATTGACAGCAATCCGATAGAGGAATTTAAGGCGGAGGGAATTACGCTTGTCTCCGGGCAGGATATGATAACTCCTGTGAAGGGAAATAATGAGTTTGGAGTTTTCAGCCTGAGCGATGAACACCAAAATGTTGCCACGGCGGTCACAGATTGGGGTAAGCTCTATGAGAGGATTGTGAGGAGAATACTTGGTGTTGGAATTACAAAGGATGACCTTGCGGACAGCGGAAAGTCCTACAATTATTGGTGGGGACTGGATGCCGGAGTTGTGGATGTTCTCACATCCACAAAGCTTCCTGGCGGTACAATGCGCCTTATAGATCTTTTAAGACGTACCATCACCAGCGGCGAGTTTAAACCTTTTTCTGGGGAAATCTACGCCCAAGGCGGGATAAAGGTCAATGAGAGCGGTGATTTGACCCCGGAGCAGATTGTACATATGGATTGGCTCGCAGAAAATGTCATAGGACAAATTCCGACACTTTCAGAACTTAAGCCGGAGGCGAGACCCATTGTCGGCGTGCAGGGACTAAACGAAGCGAAAGAGTAAACGCAGACAGGAAATTGAGAAAAGGATAAGGACTGCGAAAAGAGGATTTCGCGGTGCGGTAAGAGCATGAGGATACTGGCACTAGCCGATGAGGAGTCCAAGGCTTTATGGGATTATTTTGATGCAAGCAGACTAGAGGGAATAGATCTGATCATCTCCTGCGGAGATTTACACCCCCACTATCTATCGTTCTTGGCGACATTTACAAAGGCACCGGTCATATATGTGCACGGGAACCACGATGCGCGTTATGATGAGGTGGGGCCTGACGGCTGTGAATGTATAGATGATAGGATTTTTGTGTATAAGGGGATCCGTTTTCTGGGACTGGGCGGTTCAATGCGCTACAAACAGGGAAAGCATCAGTATACAGAAAGACAGATGAGAAAGAGGATTCGCAGAATATGGAAACAGCTTTTGTACTACAAGGGCTTTGACGTTCTGGTCACCCACGCGCCGGCACTGCATGTAAATGACGGTGACGATCTTGCGCACAGGGGCTTTGCGTGCTTTAGAGGGCTGATGGATAAATACAAACCTCAGATATTTGTGCACGGGCACGTTCACGCAACCTACGGCGGGCGCTATAAAAGAGAGGACAAATATGGGAGTGTCCGGGTGATCAATGCCTATGAGCGCTATGTGTTTGAGATACCGGATGTGCGTGTTAAGGAACGCATACTAAGCTATGCCCGTTTTAAGAAGTGGAGATGGGAGCATTTTAGAAAATAAAATGGTAAAATCCTGGCTTGTGGCAAAAAGGGAATCGTTAAGATTGCCCAATTGACATTTCTGTTGTTTCCTGATATGGTAATTACGTATGCCGCTTGCCGCGGCATTGCTTGGAATGAGGATGTACATGAAAAAACAAGACATAAAAAAGTTGTTGACGGCAGGAGTGCTGCTGACGGGAGCTTTGATGGTGGGCTGTGGCTCATCTACAAGTGCAGGATCATCCGATCAGGAGGCCT
Organism: uncultured Lachnospiraceae bacterium; assembly: GCA_964648695.1. Taxonomy (GTDB): domain Bacteria; phylum Bacillota; class Clostridia; order Lachnospirales; family Lachnospiraceae; genus UBA4292. The sequence goes on from CAZYLH010000063.1 coordinate 3,083, forward strand.
CCACCACTCCCGCTTTTGTTACGCCGGGAGAGACTGTTCTTGAGGCGACGCAGGAGGAGACGGAAGCCACAACAGAATCAGAGCAGCAGACCATATATGTTGATATATCTGACCAGGAAAGCACCGCGCAGTCTACGGATGTTGAGTATGTAGTGGTTTTAGACCCCGGGCATGGAGGAAACTGGTGGGGAGCATCTGACGGAGATCTTTTAGAAAAGGACTTGGCACTTCAGACAGCGCTTTACTGTAGAGAATATCTTTTGGAAAATTATGATAATGTAGTGGTCTATCTGACGCGAGAAACAGATATGCAGTTTGCGGAAGATCAGAAGGAAGATATAGAAAAGCGAGTGGAGATAGCCCTGTCATATGGTGCGGACATATTGGTAAGCCTTCACTTTAACACTGAATCGACAAACACGTCAAGCGGTGCGCTGGTGTGCGTATCAAAGCAGTCCTGGGTTATAGAGGAGTCCTCCGCCCTTGCAAACAGTATATTAAACCAGCTGTCACAGCTGGGGATTACCAACAGGGGGCTCTTGTTTAAGGATAGCGATGAATATTATGACGAGTACGGTGTGGCGATGGATTACTATGCGATATGCAGACACAGCGCTTCTGTAGGAATACCGGGGATTATTGTGGAGCATTGTTTTATGAGAAATGAGACGGATAGAAAATATTACAGCACTGATGAGGCGCTTTGGGAATTGGCGCGGGCGGATGCTATCGGTATTGCGGAGTATTTAGGACTTTAGATGTGGGAATAATTAGGAGATAGCAGATGAAAAGATTAGCGGGATTGGTTTTGGCCTTGCTGGCGCTTTTGCTTACAGGATGCATTTATCTGAATGCGGAGGAAACGCAGGAAGATCAGGTAAATGTTTCTTCAAATGACGAAACGGATATTGAGGAGACCATCACTGTTGAGGAAATATCCTTTGAAGAAAGTCATATCACTGTAGAAAAGGGGGATGAATTCACCCTAAAGCTATCCATATACCCGGAGAATGCTAACACACCTAACTGGATAAAGTGGGTTAGCAGTGACCCCAAGGTGGTGCAGGTGGACGCAGACGGAAACCTGACGGCGATTGGCGCCGGAACAGCAACCATTGCCGCATACATGGGAGAGAAGATGGCCAGCTGTCTTGTGACGGTGGAGGTTCCTTTAGAGGAAATTGAGCTTGAGGATCTGGTTTTAGAATATGATCCGGATGCCGTATATACGCTTGATATGCAGCTGCTTCCAGAGGATACCACGGATGAGACAGAACCTGTTTACGAATCTGATAACACAGATGTGCTGGTTGTAGACTCTGAAGGAAATCTCTACACCATGGCAACGGGAACTGCGACCGTCACGGTGACTATCGGGGAGATAACTGCGCAGTGTGAGGTAAGTGTTGTAGCTACCTTGCAGGCGCTTAGCTTTGAGCAGGAGACGGTTTCTGTAAATATAGGGCAGAGCACTACACTGTCCGTACAGACAACTCCTACCACAGTAACGGAGGAGCTGGAATTTTATTATGAAAGCAGTGCGCCTGAGGTGGTCTCTGTAGATCAGGAGGGGGTGATCACAGCACTTGCCGCAGGAACGGCAACCATCACGGTGTCGGCGGGTGAGATAAGCGCCGAGTGCACGGTTACGGTGGGCATTCCTTTGGAGGGTATCAGCTTGGGGCAGACAAGCCTGCAGCTAAACAGTGGCGCAAGCGTACAGCTAGAGGTTAGTCTCTTGCCTTCTAACACAACAGAAAGCCCAGCTATCTCTTATAGCAGCAGCGACTCATCCGTTGCCACGGTGGATGCAAACGGAGTGGTTTATGCCGTGGCGCCGGGAAGTGCGGTGATTAGCGTAAGCGCACAGGGGTATTCGGCAAGCTGCAGTGTGAGCGTGGCAGCGCCCCTACAGTCCATCTCATTAAGTAAGACGGACATCACCATATATACAGCAGAGACGGCAACCTTAACGGTAAGCTATAATCCGTCAAACACCACCGCTGACAAAACAGTGACGTGGTCATCAAGCAACAGCGCGGTGGCAACTGTAAGCGGCGGAACGGTCACGGGAGTTGGCGCGGGAACCTGCACGATCACCGCCACAGTGGGCAGCGTCAGCGCCTCCTGTATCGTAAGAGTAAAGTCCACCACTACTACAAGCACAGTGGTAAGTGAGACAACGAGCTCTACAAGCTCGACAACCACCTCCTCTGGGAACAAGGTGGTTGTGCTTGATGCGGGGCACGGAGGATCGGATCCGGGAGCGTCCTACAATGGTCTTGTGGAAAAAGTGTTAAACTTAAAGGTGGCACTTTACTGCAAGGCATATCTGGAGGAGAATTATACAGGCGTGACAGTGTATCTGACTAGAAGTACTGACACGCAGCTGACAGTGGATTCATCCGGAACAGATTTAAGGAGCAGGTGCGCCTACGCCGCAAGTGTTGGGGCGGATATCATGGTAAGTCTGCATTTTAACAGTACGAGCAGCCACTCAAGCAGCGGAGCGCTGGTGCTGATTTCACAGAGCTCAAATGTGTATTCTGCCTCAGCCGCGCTTGGAAACAGCATACTGGCACAGCTTCAGGCCCTTGGGCTTGGAAACAGGGGTACAGTTGTATCTACCAGCGGCTCAACGGATTATTATGCCATAAATCGCTACTGTGCCTCATACGGAATACCGGGCATTATAGTGGAGCACTGCTTTATGGATAATGCGTCGGATGTGGCATACTGTGATTCAGATGCGGATTTACAAAAGCTGGGTATTGCAGACGCTATCGGAATTGCCAACTATTTAGGCTTAGCGGCAAAATAAAAAAATCCCGGAAAAAGGAGATTATACTCCCTTTTCCGGGTGGCGAATGCCTCTTGTGTTTTTTTCTACCTGCCTTCTAGGCAGCATAATCCGGTGTCCACATCCCAGGCACTTTAGTTTAAAGTCCATGCCGACGCGGAGAACCTCCCATTCTCTGCTTCCGCATGGATGTTCTTTTTTTAGCCTGATTATATCTCCAAGCAAAAATTCCATGACGCCACCTCCCGGACAGATTTAACAGATTAATGATAGCCGATATCGAAAAAAAAAACAAGGAGGGAGGAGCTTTTTCAGCACCAAAGAATAAATATTGAAAATCCCAACTTTCCAGCCGGAATATATT
>CAZYLH010000064.1:0-3201 GCA_964648695.1 uncultured Lachnospiraceae bacterium
GCATCGTGCTCATAATGCCCGCGCAGCTCGCAAAAGTCATTGACCGGAATACCGGACACATTTGCGCAGGACCACGCGGCTATCTCGCTGTCGCCATGCTCTCCGATAATAAAGGCATGTATCGTCTTGCTGTCCACACTCAAATGCTCGCTAAGCCTGTATTTTAAACGCGCCGTATCCAGCACTGTTCCGGAGCCGATAACACGGTTTTGCGGCAAGCCGGAAAGCTTTTGAGCCACCAGTGTGAGGATGTCAACCGGATTTGCAACGATTAACAGCACGCCCTTAAAATCCCGTTTTGAAATCTCCGGAATAATCTGCTTAAAAATGGCGACGTTTTTGTTTACCAAATCCAGTCTGGTCTCTCCGGGCTTTTGGTTTGCCCCCGCGGTGACAATTACAATTCCCGCATCCCTCACATCCTCATAGCTGCCGGCATAGATGCGCATCTGTCTTGCAAAGGGAATACCGTGGCTGATATCCATCGCCTCACCCTCCGCCTTTGCCATATCTGCATCAATCATAGCGATCTCTGAAAACAATCCGCTCTGCATTAAGCTAAACACTGTAGCAGAGCCAACAAATCCGCAGCCTATCATGACTGCCTTTCTATAATCCACCATCTTTTTGCTCCTCTTTTTTATTTCTTTCGTTTAATGGCTATTCATAAACCGGCTCAAAATCCTCCGGGCCATGTCCGCATAAGGGACATAGATAATCCCCCGGAAGCTGGCTTCCCTCATAATAGTAGTTACAGATTTTACAGCGCCAGCCGACAATTTTCTTCCCCTCCGGCTTTTTTTCAGGCTTTGGCTTTATGCGCTCCTGATAGTCCGCATATGTAAGAGGCTTGTTTTGTCCGATGACCTTAGCATCCTCCAGCTCTGCGATAAAAAGCGTGTGGCTTCCCAAATCCACACTTTCAACAACTCGCGCACTTAAAACCGCGCAGGTCTGCCATCCCAGATACGGAATGTTGTTTATATCAACCGGCGGCTTAATTCCTGCGAATTTGTCCACGTCCCGTCCGGACTGGTATCCAAAATGCTTGATTGTCTCAAATGTGCAGGTCTCGTCCAAAATGCTAAGGGCAAAAACCCTACTTTTCTTTATCAACTCACAGGTGTAATTTGCATTTATAACAGAGATGGCTATTCTGGTTGGATTATTTGCCACCTGCATACATGTGTTTGTGATGCATCCGTTTACGGTATCATTAAATCTTGTGGAGAGCATGAACACTCCATAGCTTAAACTGAACAGTGCCTTATTATCCATATTTGCCTCCATCTTGCCGCCTCTCGCGGCATCCCAAAAAAGCATTTGCCCTGCTGATACATTCAGCAGGGCAACATCGTCAGTTAAAAAATTAACCAAAATATCTCTTAAGCAGGCCCTCAAATGCCCTTCCGTGTCTAGCCTCATCTCTTGCCATCTCATGAACTGTATCATGTATAGCATCCAGATTAGCTTCCTTTGCACGCTTTGCAAGGTCAAACTTACCAGCGGTAGCACCATTTTCCGCCTCAACTCTTAACTCCAGGTTCTTCTTTGTGCTGTCGGTGACAACCTCACCCAAAAGCTCCGCAAACTTAGAAGCGTGCTCTGCCTCCTCGTAAGCAGCCTTCTCATAGTACAGGCCTATCTCAGGATAGCCCTCTCTATGTGCTACACGTGCCATAGCCAGATACATACCAACCTCTGAGCACTCAGCCTCAAAGTTTGAGCGCAGATCCATGATGATATCCTCGCTTGCACCTTTGGCAACTCCTAAAATATGCTCAGCAGCCCATACCCTCTCCTCAGATTGAACTACGAACTTATCTCCGGAAACATGGCACAGAGGGCACTCTGTGGGTGGCTGATCTCCTTCATGAACATAACCGCATACAGGACATACATACTTCATAATAAATTCCTCCTAAATTAGAAAATTAAAATCAGGATAATCCTCTATCCTTGCACTTCTGACATACATATCTCATGCACAGATCATAGCCTTCTAAAGAAAGACCTGTTTTTTCCTCCAGATATGAATGCAAATCCCCTACAAAGGCGTCCACCACTTTGCCGCAGCGTTTACAGATAACATGCTCATGTCTGACAACGTTCCGGTCAAAATGCTCCGGCTGCCCGTTTATGGGTATTTTTGCGATCATCTCCCTCTCTGCCAGCATAGCCAGGTTTCTATAAACCGTGGCGAGGGAAATCTTTGGAGCGATCTGCTTACATTTCATATAAATTTCTTCTGCTGTCATATGGTCGGCAGATGACCTGATGACATCTAACATTATATTCTGATATCTTGTCATAATTTTGCGAATGAGAACTATTCTTATTTTTATTTAGGATAGCACTATTGAGAACGATTGTCAATAGCAAAATTTCTAAAATTCGAAAAAAATTTCCTTTTCAAATTCCGCCTGGTTTATCATGGCGCTTTTTCAAAATCCTCCATGCTCTCATACCCGTAGAGCCTGGCAGTGTTTTCAATTGTAACCTCCGGTATGCTAACTCCCGCCTTGTAGCACTCCACCACATATCTGCCGTAAAGCTGTAGCATCTTATCAGAATATGTGCTAATCTCTCCGCGCAGGTAGGTCTCATAAGAGGTGTCCTCCGGGTTATCCTCGTAGGTGTGAAGCTTTCTCGCATTTTGCGCGGTGTTTGGGAAGCGGGCGGCAAAGTCCTCCATCATGCGCATCTGTACCGCAACAATCTGCTCAATAACCGCCTTCTTTTCATCTGAGAGAGGTGGAAAAGTCTCCTTTATCTCCTCATAACGCTCCGGAGCGGTGCTCTCCATCATGCGCCCGTATTTTTCTGCGATCAGGTTATGCCCCATCTTATATTCCCGGTTAAAGTCATAGAGATACTGCATAAGCATCTGCTTATTCCAGGAAAGATACTGGCTGTTTCGCATCACGCTAAATGTCGGCCAGTCGTTCTGGCAGTACGCCCTGCCCCCTTCATTTCTCACCTTGTCAAATGCCTCAAACTCAATTCTTGCAATTTTTTCTGCCAATTCCTCACAGGTCATGCGCGAATACTCTGCCTTTTCTAAAAGCTCCTCCGTGTGCATATCCAGGTATGGGTCTATATCGCTGATGTCTCCCGCGTCATACATCAGTCTTGCAAAGAATGCTCCGATGGCGTTTGTGATGGTTTCTACCTCCTTCGCATCTCCTTCTCTTTTCATGA
>CAZYLH010000064.1:3301-6199 GCA_964648695.1 uncultured Lachnospiraceae bacterium
TGGTAATAACACATCCCTAAAGCGGAAAGTGCTGCACAGTAGTGGGCGTCGATACAGTTTCTCTCCCTGAAAGCTTTATACGCCTTTTTTGCATATTCCATCGCCGCCTCATAATCCTCTCCCATCACACAGGTGTTTGCAAGATTTGCATATGTCACGGCAATCTCAAATCCGGCGTTTTGCTTTTCTGAAGTTTCAAGCGCCATTAGAAGATACTTCCTTGCGCCCTCATAATCTGAAAGCTCCTGGCATAGTAAACTTCTGTTGTTATAAAGCCCCGCAAGGCGCATATCGTCCTTATCAAGAGCCTTCCTATATATATTCTCCGTAATCTCATAATATTTTTTTGAGTTTTCATAATCCCCCATGGCGCGATAGGCATTGGCGACATTTAACGCAGTTGTGGCATAGTGCGTTGTGCCTGTAAGTCCCATCCTCTCAGCAAGCTCCAGGGCTTTTAAAATCACCTCTTTTAGCTTTTCTGTCTCCGATGTCTGCCTGTAATAGCCAATCAGCTCGTTTAAGAGCTGAATGCTAAGCCCATCCTCATTTTTTCCATCTGCCTCATTTAGGCATGAAAGCATGTACTGCTCTGCCTCCTTTGCCCGGTTTTCACGGGAAAATCTGTCAATATTTTCAAAAATCTCATTGATATCCATCATATCACCACCTTAAATTAAAACAAGGGGCCGCCACACCCATGCTTTCACACGGATAGGTAGCCCCGGATACTTTTAAACTTTAAGCGAGTTTATTTTGCGGCAAGCTCCTGCTCCCTCTTTTGCACGTCCATCGGCGCCTGCTCATAGCGAACAAACTCATAGGAGAAATCTCCTGCGCCGCCCGTCATGGAGCGAAGTGAAGTTGAATAGCCATAAAGCTCCGACATGGGAACCTCAGCTAACACCGTCTGCTTTCCTCCGGGAATGTGATCCATACCCAGCACACGACCGCGCCTGCGATTTAAATCTCCCATGACATCTCCCGCGTATTGGTTGGGCACTGTTACCTGAACAGATGCGATGGGCTCTAACAGCACTGGCGATGCCTCCATAATACCTGCCTTAAACGCAAGTATTGCCGCCGTCTTAAATGCCATCTCGGAAGAATCCACCGAGTGATATTTTCCATCTATGAGGGTGGCCTTAATGCCGACAACCGGATATCCCGCTAAAGGACCTTTTAGTACACCCTCTGCAAGTCCCTTCTCAACTGCGGGGAAGTAGTTCTTGGGAACAGCGCCTCCTACTACCCTCTCCTCAAAGATATACGGCGTGTCAAGATCGCCCGATGGTTCAAACTCCATCACAACCACGCCGTACTGGCCATGGCCGCCGGACTGCTTTTTATGAGTTCCGGTAACAGTGGACTTCTTTAAAATGGTCTCCCTGTATGCGATTCTTGGCTTTGAGAGCTCGATCTGCACCTTATAGCGGTTTGCAAGGCGGCTCGCAACAATCTCAAGCTGCTGCTCGCTGATACCGTAGAGAAGCGTCTGACGGTTTTCCGTGTCATTTACCAGCTTGATGGTAAGATCTTCCTCCATCATCTTTGACATCGCCCCGGCAATCTTATCCTCATCCGCCTTATTTACAGCCTTGTATGCCTTATAGGTGTATGGAGTTGGAATTTGAGGCGCAGAATATACGACTGTCGCTCCCTTCTCCGCTAAGGTATCTCCGGTGCTCAGTGTATTCATCTTTGTAAGTGCGCCGATATCTCCTGCGTGAAGCGCCGGGAGTTCCATGGTCTCCTTACCGCGAATGAGATACAGCTTTCCAACGCGGTCTTCGCTGTCCTTACGGATATTATAAAGCGTTGTATCCGGCTTTAAGACTCCTGTCATCACCATAACCAATGAATACTTTCCGATAAACGGATCCACGATGGTCTTAAACACCTTAAGGCTCACATGCTTTGCATCGTCATACTTAAGCATGATAAGCTCGTCATTCTCAAGATTCTTTGCCTCCGCACTCCGATTTAAGGGCGATGGGAAATACTTCTTTATGGCAAGCAGCAGTGCCTTTGTTCCCTGGCAGTTTAAGCCGCTTCCGATTAGCACAGGAACCACGTTTCCGTCACAGACATTTGTGCGAAGAGCCGTGGATACCTCCTCATATGTAAACTCCTCGCCGCCAAAGTAGCGGTCCATGTACTCCTCGCTCGTCTCCGCAACCGCCTCCATAAGGGATTCGTGACCGGAGCTTAAGTGCTTTTCCAGATACTCAGGTATCTCGCACTCCTCATAATCAGAACCGCCTGTAAAGCGGCGTCCTGCCATCTTTACCAGATTTACAAAGCCCACAAACTTCTGGTTCTCACGAATAGGAATATGAAACGGCGCAATCTTACGCCCAAATTTTTCATTCAGAGCCACATTTATACGCCTAAAGCTTACCTCATCATCATCCATTCCCGTGACAAAGATCATTCTCGGCAGCTGATATTTTTCACACAGCTCCCATGCTTTTTGCGTTCCTATCTCGATCCCTGCCTTTGCATTTATGACGATAATCGCCGCACCCGCAACGCTCATGGCTTCCTCTACTTCTCCCACAAAATCAAAAGAGCCGGGAGTGTCAAGGAAATTTATCTTCACATCCTCATACTCGATGGGAACAACGCTCGTGCTGATGGACATAAGGCGCTTCTGTTCCTCTTTGTCAAAATCACTGATGGTATTTCCGTCCTCCACCCGGCCCTGCCGGTTGGTAATCCCCATCGTGTAGGCTAGGGCCTCTATCAACGTCGTCTTTCCACAGCCGCCATGCCCCAGCACCACTACGTTTCTGATTTGACTTGTCTCATATACCCTCATGCAAACCTCCTTTATGTCCGTCTTTTTTCCGCAAAACGGACTGATTTTTAAAAATTATGGGGATATTCTACTATAAA
>CAZYLH010000065.1:0-5855 GCA_964648695.1 uncultured Lachnospiraceae bacterium
TCTTTAGCGCAGTCATGGTACTGACACTGATCTTTGCCATGGCACTGCCGGCTCTTAGTGTAAGCGCGGCAGAGAGCACTATCGATGACTCTAAGACAGGGTCCATCACCATCTATAAGTATGAGAACAGCGAAGAACTGACAGAGTACGGTGAGTACTACACTCAGGCAGAGCTTAAAGAAAAGGTTGAAGCAGCCAATCTCATCCCCATGGAGGACGTGACATTCTCCTACTTAAAGGTGGGCGAGATCGCCCAGAGTTCGGTGGATTCTTCCACTGGAACAGTCACCATTGGATATTCTATTGATGATGACTTAAAAGACTTGTTAGAGAGCACAGGTGAATCATTAGCTGTTGCCTTCACTGATGCGAATGGAACAAATTACTATTCCAGCAGCTCCCTTCAGACGGCTCTTAGCAAGCTGACACAGACCCAGGCGTATAACTACATCTCTACTAACGGCGGCACTGAAATGGATCCTACTGATGAGTACGGGGAGACATACGAAGATGAGCTTCCCCTCGGTCTCTACCTGATCGTTGAGACCACATACTCATCCACCGTTACCGTAACCACCAGACCTTTCTTCGTATCGCTCCCCATGACGGACAGCACCACGACCGGAGAGGGTGATGACGCCGTGACCACCTATGAGTGGATTTATGACGTAACATGTTATCCTAAGAACACCACGGATGAGCCCACCATTGACAAGAACGTAGTGGAGGACGGCGACGAATCCAAGGAAATCGACAGCGAGATCGGTAAGAACGTGGAGTTTATCATCCGTGCGGATGTGCCAAGTGCCATCGGAAGCATGAATATATACACCATTACCGATACCCTTTCAAGCGGACTTACATTCCAGAATGGAGATGCTTACGCACCTGTAGTGCGAGGGCTTAAGGCTGACGGCACATATGATGACCTTACTGAAGGAACCGAATATGATTTTACCCGGAGTGGCCAGGTTCTGACATTTACCTTTGACACAAGTGCGCTGGCAGAGACTGTTGAGAACGAGCTTGTCGCAAAGTATGTCATGGTTGAGATCACCTACACCGCTTACTTAAACGAAAATGCGGTTGTGGGAGACTCCGGAAACCCCAACGAAGTAGTGCTGGAGTATTCCACTTATACAAACGTGGAAAGCTCTGAGGATGAGGAGACGGAAAAGGAGACTCCCTCTACCACCCCCGCCATCTACACATATGCCATCAACCTGCAAAAGCAGTTTGACGGCGAGATGAGCGGCGACTTCTCAAGCGTAAGCTTTGAGCTGTACAGAGGAAGCGTTTCTGATGCAAACAAGGTTGCTGTAGCCTCTACAACTGAGAGCGGCACCACTTACTACTACATCTCCGGCGAGACGGATACTACAAACACCAATTACACCATAAAACTTACCGAGGATGGTTCCCTAAACCTTCGTGGTCTTGAGGCCGGTACATACTACCTGGTGGAGACCGGCACAGCAAATGGCTACAACCTGTTAGAGGAAGCCATTGAGATAGTGATCACCTCAAACGAGGGAACATCTGGAGAAAGCTCCACAACTACTATCAGTTCCGACAGCACTATCACCGTTTACTACTATGAGTCAGCAGACGGAACCTTTGCTCCTGTAAATCCCGCTTATCTGTATGCCACAGCCAGCGATGGAAGCGTTAGGTTTATTCTGCCAGAGGGCGTAGATGACGGCGACTGGGTAAACTTTGACACCACCAATGTGTGGGTAAGCACTGATAACGGCAATACCTGGACTGCCCTGACGATGTATGCGACAAACGACCTGCAGTGGGAAGCTTGCGTAGGCGGCTCAAGCGTCACCGATAGCGACGGAACCTTTGGCACCATAACTGTAAATAACCAGAGCGGCTTCTACCTGCCCTCCACCGGTGGAACCGGCACATTCTGGTTTATGGCAGTAGGAAGTGCTGTTGCACTTATCGCAGTAGTTGCGATCGTTCTAGTTACCAGAAAGAAGCAGGAAGCTTAAAAAATCAATTCAGCCAAAAAACAACATATAATTAATTAAAACAAATGAGGCGTGGGCTAGCCCACGCCTCATTTAAAGACACAGGAGGTTTAGGCGGCATGAGACGAAAAATCGTAGTTGGATTTTTGGCTTTAATGTTTCTTGCCGGTATTGGGATCATGTTATATCCCACGGTAAGCTCTTTGATAAACGAAAAGAGTCAGTCAAACGTGATCGCTAACTACGAAGAACAGATATCAGGCCTTTCTGAGGAAGAAATAGAAAGTTATCTAAAAGCAGCAAATGAGTATAACGAGTGGCTAAGAAGCGCCCTCATCGTCTTAACAGACCCCTTTGAAGAAGGAGCGCAGGAGATCGCAGTTGAAAACGACTACTACGACCTGCTAAACTTAGACGGTGATGGCGTGATGGGCTATATAAGCATGGAGATAAAAGAGAGGGACATCTCCATAAATCTTCCCATATATCACGGCACCAGCCAGACAGTACTGGCCTTAGGAGCAGGTCACCTTGAAGGAACCTCACTTCCCGTAGGAGGAGAGAGCACCCACAGCGTAATTTCAGCCCACACAGGACTGGTAGGTGCACGGATGTTTAACGACCTGGCTAACTTACAGGATGCGGGCGAGTTTACGGACGATGATATATTTACCATCACAGTTCTGGGACAAAGTCTGACCTATCAGATATACTCCGTAGAGGTGGTTGAGCCGGATAATACATCATCACTCTCAATCACTGAAGGAGAAGACTTGGTAACCCTAATCACCTGCACACCATACGGCATAAACTCACATCGCCTTTTGGTGCATGGAAAGCGCCTTGTACAGACAGAAAACGGGGCGGGGGAAGAAGAGGAAAGGGCAGAAAGTGCAGAGAAGGACGTGGTGCTAGACATCATTACCTTGCTTAGTAGCCTTCTTAAAACTGCGTATCTTTACAGGGAGTACCTGGCAGTAGGCGCAGGAGTTAGTCTTATAGCGCTTTTGATATTAATACTCATATTTAAGAGAAGAAAAAAGCGAAAAAGTATAAAAAGACTAAGACGCCAGATAAAAGAGCAGGAAGAGGGGACAAGTGATAAAAGCTCATAAATATTTGTTTATTGGCGGGGAACTTACGAAAATGAAGATAAGAGTTAAGAGGCAAGCAGAAAGCAGCAAGTGCTAAGCAGACAAGAAAAAGCAAAATTTACTGTCATATAGGAAAGAGAGATGTCTATGATGGAAGACATTAAAAGAAAAAGCAGTATGAGTAAGTCAAGGAAAGTTATCCTGACCATATCTATACTTACACTTCTGACAGGGATAGGGATAATGGTCTATCCTTATGCCAAACAGTGGCTTTACGATAAAAGTGCTAGAGCGGACGCCGCAGACTTTGATGACTGGCGGCAGAGTATGCTAGAAGAAGCAGAAGAAGATGATAGCGAAACAGACACAGAGAGCATCGCCTACTTACAAGACCTCTATGAAGCCATGCAGGCCTATAACTTAGACCTTTATGAAAACGGCCAGTCCGGATTTAACGATGCCTGGAGCTACCAGACGCCAAGCTTTGACTTAACAGAATGGGGATTTACAGAAAATATAGTTGGATACATCACAATAGAAAAAATGGACATAGTACTGCCCATATATCTTGGAGCAAGCAGGGATAACCTGGCCTTAGGAGCAGTACATCTTTCACAAACCAGCCTCCCCATAGGAGGAGAAAACACAAACGCAGTTATAGCTGCCCACAGAGGCTATGCCGAGGCAGCCATGTTTAAAGATATAGATAAACTTGAAATTGGAGACGAAGTCATAATCTCAAACTTCTGGGAAGATTTAGTCTACCAGGTGGTGGAGATTAAAATAATAGAACCCACTGACACCGATGAGGTGCTAATTCAGGAGGGGAAAGATATGATAACGCTAATGACCTGCCATCCTTACGGTACCAATACCTACAGGTATGTGGTGTACTGCGAGAGGGCAAGTTGAGGAAAGAAACTTTTCTTAAAGGTAGATAGTCAATCCGGGAGGGTTTATATCAAGGCTGCGAAGCCTTGATTTTTACTTTAAAAGTGCTTATAATTCGAAGAAAACAAGCACAAAATCAGAGGAGAGCCGCATGCAAGAACTTAATGCCAAACTGGAAAAGGGAATAACCGCAAATCAGTTAAAGCTTATAGCTGCCATAACCATGGCCATAGACCATGTGGCTGCGTGCGTGTTATACGGATATCTGACAAATTCGCCGGATAACACATATTACACTGCCCTGCTTATTCTGTATTACATAATGAGATATATTGGCAGAACAGCATTTCCGCTGTTTTGTTTTATGATAGTACAGGGCTTTATGCACACAAGCAATCGGACAAAATATCTGCTAAGACTTATTGTATGTGCGTTTATATCCGAAATACCGTTTGATCTTGCCGTAAACGGGGCAGCGCTGGATTTAGAGTATCAAAACACCATCTTCACTCTGGTATTGGGGCTGATATGCATTATGGGACTTGATGGTATTAAGGAGCGCTTTCCAGCTAAAGATGCTTTTCGTATCGCACTTTCGGTAATTATAGTAGCAGGTATAGGGGCTCTTAATGAGTTTGTGGTGCTTGGAGACTATGGCATTCTTGGTATAATTATGATAGCCGCTATCTACCTGTTTGGTTCACAGCCGCTGATAGGCATGTTTGCCGGATATCTCGCGCTTATCTTAAGCGAGGTGATTTTCTACGGATATTCAACAGAGGTATACGCGATATTTTCAGTGTTCTTTGTCGGACTGTATAACGGTAAAAAGGGAAAGGCGCTTGGCGGAAGATATTTCTTCTACATATTTTATCCCGCGCATCTCCTTTTGTTGTGGCTGATAATGCAGATAGTATGGATGGTGATATTGTAGAGTGGGAGTAAGGAGGGGGAAATGAATAAGGCATCGGAAAAAAGATATGACAGTATGGCTTACAATCGCTGTGGAAACAGCGGTCTAAAGCTTTCGGCAGTATCGCTTGGGCTATGGCACAATTTTGGAGATGGCAGTTCATATGAAACCATGAGGCAGATCTGCCTTACGGCATTTGACAATGGGATCACTCATTTTGATCTTGCGAATAATTACGGACCGGAGCCCGGAAGTGCGGAGAAAAATTTTGGCAGGATATTAAAGGAAGATTTAGGGGCCTACCGGGACGAGATCATCATCAGCACAAAAGCCGGATATGATATGTGGCCGGGGCCATATGGTGATGGGGGAAGCAGAAAATATCTTCTGGCAAGCTTAGATCAGAGCCTTAAGCGCATGGGCCTTCAATATGTGGACATATATTATCATCACCGGATGGATAAAGAAACGCCCCTTGAAGAGACAATGGGGGCACTTTATCAGGCAGTTACTTCCGGAAAAGCACTCTATGTCGGTTTGTCAAATTATGATGGAGAGACTCTAGAAAAGGCGGCAAAAATCCTTCAGGAACTTCATTGTCCTTTTATCATCAATCAGAACCGATACTCGATTTTTGACAGAACCATAGAAAACAACGGTTTAAAGGAGACCTCAAAGAAACTTGGAAAGGGCATTATAGCCTTCAGCCCGCTTGAGCAGGGAATGCTCTCAGACCGGTATTTAAACGGAATTCCTGCGGACAGCCGCATAATGACGAGCGGAAGGTTTTTAACAAAAGAGGCTCTTACAGAAAAGCGCCTTTCACAGATCAAAAGTCTAAACGAGATTGCAACAAGGAGAGGACAGACGCTTGCAGAGATGGCTCTTAGCTGGATACTCAGAGATGGCGTTGTGACAAGCGTGCTTGTGGGAGCGTCAAAACCGGAACAGGTTTTAAAAAACATCAAGGCCGTACAA
>CAZYLH010000066.1:0-4183 GCA_964648695.1 uncultured Lachnospiraceae bacterium
TCTATTCCCTGTGCCTCATAGATCGCCATATGCTCATTTATATCCATCAAAAGCCACTCTTTTTGACTCTCAAGCTTAAGCTTTTTTTCATCTGCCCCGGAAAGCACAAGAACATATTCTCCCTTTGGCTCCCTCTGGTTATAGTAAAGCACAGCCTCCGAAAGCCTTTCCGTATAGACCTCCTCATGCATCTTTGTAAGTTCTCTGCATATGCTAATTTTCCGGTCTCCCAGCTCTTCTAATAAAAGCGCCAGTGTCTTTTTTAGCCTGTGCGGCGCTTCATAAAAAATAATGGTTCTTGTTTCAAGCTTTAAGCGCTCAAGCACCGCTTGCCTTTCCTTTTTTTCTGTTGGCAAAAATCCCTCAAACACAAATCTCCTGGTGGGAAGACCTGAGATGGTAAGCGCCGTTATGCCAGCCACACAGCCAGGCAGAGCTGTCACTTCTATTTCTTCTTTTTTGCAAAGCAGCACAAGCTCATAGCCCGGGTCTGAGATCCCCGGCGTTCCCGCGTCCGTGATAAGAGCCACATTTTCCCCCTCACGCATCCTTTGCACAAGCTCTTTTCCCTTTTCAATCTTGTTATACTCATGGTAGCTTGTCATGGGAGTGTGTATATCAAAATGATTTAAGAGCTTTATGCTGTTTCTCGTATCCTCCGCGGCTATCAAATCCACCTCGCGAAGCTTCCTTACAGCCCGAAAGGTCATATCCTCAAGATTTCCTATGGGTGTAGCACATAAATAGAGTTTCCCTGCCATTTATCTTCATCTCCCAAAAACCTTTTTATACCATGCCCCGCGTGGTCTATCTCACACCATGCTCCATTAGCTTTTCATGAAAGTAGATGTCCGTCATCTCAGGAGAGTATACCCCCGGCTTTTCAAACACAATGCAGGGCTTTTCTACAATCGCCTGGTGCCGCGCTTCCAAAACCCCCTCTATTAAAACTAAATTCGCTTTTTTTTCCACGCTTGGATAGACAAAGCGAATATAGCGCACAGCCAGATCGTTTTTTTCCATCAGCACCATGATCTCTGTAAGACGGCTGGGCCTGTGAACCATATAAAACCTGCCTCCTGTAATAAGCAGCGCCGCCGCCTGGCTTATGACATCGCTAAGCTTACAGTAAACCTCGCTTCTTGAGATAGCCTTTTTTGTGTTGGGGCTAATCAAACCCTTAGTATACGGCATATAAGGGGGATTTGATGTCACCACCGAAAAGCTTGATTTTCCAAAGATTTTTTCCGCCTCACGCAGATCTCCCGTCACAATATCCACTTTGCCGGTGAGATTATTTAACTGCACACTGCGCCTTGCCATATCCGCAACCTCCGGCTGTAGCTCAAGCCCTGTAAAATGGCTCCCCTTGGTCTTTGCCTCCAAAAGAATGGGGATCACCCCCGTACCTGTCCCCAGATCTAATACGTGATCCCCTTCCCTTACTATTGAAAAGCTGGATAATAAAACCGCGTCAAGCCCAAAACAAAAGCCGTCAGTATCTTGGATAATGCGGTATCCCCTGTCATTTAGTTCATCCACCCGTTCATTATCCCTTATCACTACCTCTGCCATGCTGCTTTCTTTTTCCTCTATGTCGCTTATGCCCACCGTCTCGGCTCTGACCTTTTGACTCGCGGTTCTCATATTCATGATTTTTTGACTCGCGATTCTTTCCCCTTATCTCTTCTTGCTCTAGCGCCTTATGAGATTCCTTCTTTTCCTGACGGTCTTTACCTCGCTTTGCGTCCGAATACTTATGCGTCTTATTCCCCCGGCTCTCCTCCTCCGGCTCTCTGATACGGTTTTCTATTCTTTTAGCCTCGGCATTTAAGTATTCGGCCTGTAGCGTTTCCGGTTTTACATCCTTAAATTTCTCGCCCCTCTTAAACTGCAAGTCCTCTACGGAGTACTCCTTTACCTCTTTTTCATCCTTGCCAAGCGCTAAAACAACCTTCACCCGTTGACGAAGCACATTTACGCTTCCTACCTCTCCGATCATGCCATCTTTGGTCTTTACAAAATCCCCCACAGCGGGGCATTTACTGTTTAGCCATTCATAGGTCTCCTGCTCATTTTTTAGACAGCACATGAGTCTTCCGCATATGCCGGATATTTTTGACGGATTTAAGGGCAGGTTTTGCTCCTTTGCCATCTTGATTGACACGGGAACAAAATCCGGCATATAGCTGTGGCAGCACAAGATTCTTCCACACATGCCAATTCCACCAAGGCTCTTTGTTTCGTCCCGAACTCCAATCTGCCTAAGCTCTATGCGCGTCTTAAAGACAGCCGCCAAGTCCTTTACAAGGTCTCTAAAGTCAACTCTTTCATCTGCGGTAAAATAAAAGAGTATCTTGCTTCTGTCAAAAGCATACTCGACCTCAACCAGCTTCATCTCTAGGCCGTGACTTCTTATCTTTTCCTTACAGATGGCAAATGCTTCCTTCTCATGAATGCGATTTTGCTCGTCCTTTTTCATATCCTCTTCTGTTGCCATGCGCATTACCGCTCTTAGGGGCATAACAACAGAATCCTCGCTTACCTCGCGGATACCAAGCGCAACCCTTCCCATCTCTACTCCACGGGAAGTCTCCACCACCACATAATCTCCCACATTGATATCAAAATCTGCGGGATCAAAATAATATATTTTTCCAACGCTTTTAAAGCGCACACCAACTATTTTGACCATTGTATCTCCTATTTCGTCTTGTGTCTTTTTATGTGTTACAAAAAACAGGTATGAGACACAGACTGTTTCGCACTTTTGTCGCTTGCCTCATTCTATCACAGACCCTTTTTTGTGTCAATTTGAGAGATTTGTCAGTCCGCATCCCGGACGTATTGAAAGAAGAAAAACCTCCAGTGACAGCTCAGCATTCACATTGACCTTTAATCTTTCATGAAGTCTGTCTATCTCCTCCATTATCACAGGTAAATCCTCATATTGATAAAGCTCTGCCTGCTTTTTTAGCTCGCCTGCTTCCCCCTCATATGCGCCCATCTTGCAAGAATATACACTCTTAAACCAGAAGCGAACTTGCTCCAGTATCATTGGTATCCGGTCCTTGTAGGCCATCAGCCTGTCAACATATGCCTTTATCTGCCCGCTGTTTGCAAAAGGCAATCCATAAAGCATCTCTTTTACATCCTTTAGTAAGTTCTGTGCTTTTTCATCCGTCAAAAATTCAATCGCCTTGCCGATGTTTCCCCCCGCGTAGTAAAGCAGTTCTCTCTCCTTTTTCTCTATCTGAAAGCCTCTCTCCTTAACGCATTTTAAAACATCTTCATCTGATACAGGCAACACGTTAAGCTCTACGCAGCGGCTTAAAATAGTGGGAAGAAAAACCTCTCTATTATTTGTTATGATTATGATAACCGCATATCCCGGGGGCTCTTCTATGGTCTTTAACATCGCATTTTGTGCCTGGACATTTAACAGCTCCCCGTCCTCTAATATATATATTTTCTTCTCGGACTTATACGGCTTTATCACAATGCTGCGGTTTAAGCCCTGCCTGATATCCTCCACGCTAAAGACTGTGGGCTTTTCATGCCTTACATAAATAACATCCGGGTGATTTTCATTTTCCACCTGCTTACAGGAAGTACATATTCCACATGGTGCCTGTCCCCCCACCTCACACTGAATGGTCTTTGAAAAGGCTTTTGCCATCATCTTTTTTCCTAACCCTGCCTCGCCCCATATCATGTAGGCATGAGCTATTCTGTTATATGCATTGGCATTTTCTAATTTTTTCTTAACCGACTCATTGCCATAAATATCGTTAAAATTGGGCATATCTTTATCCCCTTTTTGGTTTTTCTATTGCTATATTCCCATTTCCTCTTTTATATACTCTCTCACTTCATCTAAGCATTTTGAAAAATCCTGATTACAAAAATCCCTCTCTATCCCGCACTGTCTAAGCCTCTCCGTGGAAAAATCCTCCTCATCCGCCAGATACCGCCTGCAAAGCTCCGCGTACTTTGGCTGCTTCTGCCTTCTCTCACGCTCAATGGCTCTTAAGAGTCTCTCTCCATCATCTAAAGTCAGATATATGGGGCATATATTCTCCCACCCAAAATAATCCGCTGTTTTTTTATAGGATTCAAGTGTCCCGATCATGAGAAAGCTGTTTTTTTTAAGATCAATTTGTCCGTCGTCCACCGTCATATA
>CAZYLH010000066.1:4283-5836 GCA_964648695.1 uncultured Lachnospiraceae bacterium
GCAACTAAAAACGCCTGTCCCGGAGGATATAAAAATAGCGTCTCTTTAGAGATCTCTCCGAGACAATCCTCATATTTTTTATACTCCCCCTCAAGTAGGGCCGCCTCGGCGCTTTTGTATTTTTTTTCAGGTATATTTAACAGGTTCTCGTAAAGACACGGCACACTCTCATCAGAACATACTTTGTTGTTCGTAGCTTCTAGCTCCTTAAGCGCCAAAAACAGTCTTTCATACCCCTCTCTCTCATCCATCAAAGAGGTCATGGCAATCACATAGTGTACAGAGCTCATCTCCGTTTCTATATGATATTTTTCTCTAAGCTGATCCGCCAGATATTTTCCTGTTTTCCTATACGGATCTGTATTTATAACCAGCTTTCCTATATCATAATCGAAAACATCATATTTTCCAATAAGGTTTTTCCCTAAAAGATTGATGATCTCTAAACTCTTAAGCCTTTGCCTAAGTGAAATGACTTCACTCTCATATTCCTCCATTCTCTTTTTCCCCTCACTTATCATATAGTGAAAGCACATGCTAATACTTGACATAAGAATGTATGAGGGACTGGATGTCTGATAAATATTTAAATACTCCTCGATTTTTTCCTTGCAAACCCTTAGTGAATTTACATGCAAAAGCGCTGTCTGCGTCATCGCCGGTAAGGTCTTGTGCAAGCTTTGAATCACAATGTCCGCGCCGCACTCAAGCGCCGACTTTGGAAAAAATCCCCCTTCTTTTCTAAAGGAAAGATGCGCTCCGTGAGCCTCATCCACGATTAGCGGGATATTATATTCATGGACAATCTCTGCTATTCTTTCTACATCCGAAACCACACCCTCATATGTGGGTGTGACGATCACAACCGCCCTGATATTTAGATTTTTCTCTATCACACTTTTCACTTTCGCAGGAGAAATTCCGCCGCTAATCCCGTATTCTTCTATAATCTCTGGCATGATATAATGCACGTTTAAATTTCTTATAAAGGCTGCATTTAAGACGGATTTATGACAATTTCTTGCCACGGCTATCTCATCCCCCGGATTTGTGCAGGCAGAAATGGCAGATAATATCCCCGCCGTTGATCCATTTACCAAGATATAAGTTTTTTCCGAGTGATAGTAGCCCCGCATCTCATCCATGAGTTCCTTTATTACTCCCCCAGGATGATGGAGGTTATCAAAGCCATCTATTTCAGTGATGTCCATCTTATAAATCTGCTCAAATAAACGAAGCGCTTCGTCTTTTTTTGTAAAAGAAAAATTTTGCCTTTTATGTCCTGGCATGTGAAAGGGATAAAAGTCAGACTGTGCGTAATTATATAATTTTTCCTCTAGACTCAAACTTAACCTCCCCCTCTTAAATGACGTTGTGGCAAAAAACACCAGCTGCTATCCTGACGGATTCTGCATGCTGTGCACTCCCATAATCCTATATTACAACAAAAAAGCCGCCCTATGGCGGCCCTGATATCTTTTTTATTTAAAATAAAAACATGCCCAGAACCGGAATCGAACCAGTGACACGAGGATTTTCAGTCCTCTGCTCTA
>CAZYLH010000067.1:0-5626 GCA_964648695.1 uncultured Lachnospiraceae bacterium
CCATGTTGTCATATACGGACATATGAGGATACAGAGCGTAGTTCTGGAATACCATGGCGATATCTCTGTCCTTTGGCTCCACGTCGTTTACAAGCTTGTCTCCGATCCACAGCTCACCAGAGGAGATTTCCTCCAGACCTGCGATCATACGCAGCGTAGTTGACTTTCCACAACCCGAAGGTCCGACAAAGATGATGAATTCCTTATCGGCAATTTCCAGGTTGAAATCCTTTACTGCCACAAAGCCGTTAGGATAAACCTTGCATACATTCTTCAATGATAAACTAGCCATTTTTTCTTGTCCTCCTGATTTTGTTTGCAATCTGACATCTCTCTGTCACATCCTTGCTGGTATTCTACTCCATTTTCGGAATAATCACAATATGGCATTTTCACAATTTTTATTTTAACTTTCCGTCATTTTGTATATGGCTCGTCTGTTAAAAAATCATGCAAAAGTGACATTTCTGTTTATCTAATAATTAACACACTACAAAATTCCGTCATGTTCTTAGATAATTTTCCCGAAAATCTGGTGCATATTTTGTGTTATCTGTATATTCCATTTTTGATTATTCTATTTTATTCTAATAGAAAATAATTTATTTTGTTAGAAAGGATAGTATGTTATGCAAAAAGATTCAAATTCTGATAACGCTTATTTTTCGCCCAACCTCTACGCCGTTTCTGATCAGGCCATCGGCAGGCGCATCCGCGAATGCCGCAAGGGGCTGCGCCTAACCCAGGAAGAGCTTGCCACGCAGCTCGGAGTATCCACCAGCTATATCTCTTTTTTGGAAACTGGCAAGCGCCCACTCACTCATCAGATTACGCTGCCCCTGCTTCGCTGTTTGAACGTGTCATATAATTACCTAATCCTCGGTCAAAAGCCTGAGGGGGCCGGCATCTTTGGCGCTGTCTGTGAAGCCTCAAGCTACAATGAACGACTAAAGCTTGAGCACCTTTTAGAACACTGCACAAAGGCAGAATATGAGATGTGCTTTCAGCTTTGTAATGCCTACCTTGAGACCTCCAGATCCAAATACAGCTCTCTACGGCAAAGGCAGCTCCTAGCGGGAATCGAACTTTCTGAGGACGTATCACCGGACGGAATCCGTTAGTCTTACGCAATCCTCCTCCAAAATGACCTTTCCTTCTTTATATAGATGGCCCAGCGCCCTTTTAAACGCCGCCTTACTCATGGAAAATTCTCTTTTTATTATATCAGGCGAAGCCTTATCCCCAAATGGAAGCTCTCCGCCAAACTCATCCAGCGCCTTCAAAATCTTTTTCGCATCCGTCTCCATCTGCTGATATGCAGGCATCCCTTCTGCAAGGTTTAGCTTGCCATCCCAGCGGACCTCTGTAACGCGCAGACTCACTGTATCTCCCAGCTTATATTTTCCATAGGCATATTGATTTGGCAACAGTCCAAAATACTGCTGATCCACCGCTATAAACACTCCCATCTGTGGATTGATGCCATACACCACTCCCTGCACCATGTCTCCCTTTTTATATGGGCTGTCTGTAATCAGGTATCTGTGTACGCGCATGGACGCGCAGAGTCTGCCGCTGCGGTCTTCATACATGGTGACCAAAACCTGCTGCCCCGCCTGCACCACGCCCTGCTGCTCCTTAAAGGGAAGTAGAAGTTCCTTTTCCATTCCCCATTCCAGAAACGCTCCAAACCTGGTGACCTGGCTTACGGTGAGAAGTTTAATCTTCCCGATGGTTATTTTGGGCGTATTTGTGGTGGCGATCAGACGGTCCTGCGAATCCCTGTACACAAAGACCCTAAGCTCATCTCCTATCTTAACACCCTTAGGAACCTGCTTTGCGGGAAGAAGAATCCCCCTCTCCTCACCAGGAACCTCTAAGTACACTCCAAATTCCTTTTTACTCAAAACCTTTAAGGTGTGATATGTGCCGATTCGCATTATCCTCTCCTTTTCTTTAAACAAACTCTGGCTTCTTTTTTCTTCTTTTAATGTCACTACGCTTGTTATCAGTGTAAAAAAAAACCACCTCAACAGAGATGGCTAGCTGGGCTGCAAGGATTCGAACCTTGAAATGCTGGAGTCAGAGTCCAGTGCCTTACCATTTGGCGACAACCCAATATATTGCTTCCTGCAACGAAGGGCATTATACACGATAAATCTTTAAAAAGCAAGCACTTTTTTAAATGTCATCATGCCCATCGTTAATAATAGTGCGGATAACAGGAATCGAACCTGCACCCTTTCGGACCAGAACCTAAATCTGGCGCGTCTGCCAATTCCGCCATATCCGCTTAGAGTGAGACACGCGGGAATCGAACCCGCGACAACTTGATTAAAAGTCAAGTGCTCTACCAACTGAGCTAGTGTCCCTTATTTTTGCAACTAGCAGGGCTAGCTGGATTCGAACCAGCGAAATGCAGGGATCAAAACCCTGTGCCTTACCGCTTGGCGATAGCCCTAAAAAAATGAGCGCCTTATCGTCCTGTCTGATAAGTCACTCATACGAACCAGCAGACCCTATCGCTTAGCCTCTGCTTGAAGCTTGTAAGGGTGGGTACAGGGACTTGAACCCTGGACCTTCAGAACCACAATCTGACGCGCTAACCAACTGTGCTATACCCACCATAGGCGAACCCTCACGGATTCTTATATGTCTGTATCCATGCCCAGTGCGGCTTTGCCCGACCAGCAGAGGTCAGAAAAAGCGGGTGATGGGAATCGAACCCACATATCTAGCTTGGAAGGCTAGTGTTCTACCACTGAACTACACCCGCATATACGCATCGGGGTGACAGGATTCGAACCTGCGACCCCCTGGTCCCAAACCAGGTGCTCTAGCCAAGCTGAGCCACACCCCGTTGGGTCTTAGTTTTCTCTCACAGACACAAGCGATATATTAGCATAAGTTTTTTTTAGTGTCAACCCTAAAATAAATTTTTTTACGAAATTTAGCGTGCGCTGACGCAGCAATTTTTATTATTCTTACAGGTAATTTATCTGAAAGTGCGCCTCCCCCGCCGCATCCAACTCCATGACAATACATGACGGCCGCCTGTTCTCCTGCCTGGGAAATGCGATACTCCCGGGGTTTAGGGCGATCACATCATTATCGTATTCGATTACCGGCTTATGCGTATGTCCAAACATGACAATGTCTGCGCCAAGAGACCTGGCATAACTGATAATATTCTTCCTGGTAAAATTTACGCTTAAAAAATGCCCGTGAGTTAAAAGCACCTTATATTTTCCAACCGTAATCTCCTTTTCCCTAGGAAGATCGTCAAAAAAATCATTATTGCCCGCAACAATCTCCACCGGGCACTCAACCAACCCTTTTATATATTCTGTCTCGCCCTCCACATCGCCCAGGTGGATTAGCAGATCAATCCTTTTCATTTTCTTTATCTGCTTTTCTAAAAATTGGTGCTTTCTATGCGTATCACTCACAATCAAAACTGTCATTACACACTCCCTCCCCAAGCCTGGTTGGTATTTTGGAGCCTAAAGATACTTAGAAAGCGCCTCTCTCATGGCTCTTAGCGCCTTTCCTCTATGGCTGATCTTATTCTTTTCCTCGGGTGAAATCTGAGCGCTTGTCATTCCGTATTCCGGCAAATACAGGATGGGATCATATCCAAAACCATTCTCTCCGGCAGGCTCGTATGCGATACGCCCCTCCATCGTTTCTCTTGTGATAAGAAGCTGTCCGTCAGGCAGCAGCGCTGCGATAGCGCACACAAAGCGCGCGCTGCGCTCATCATCCTTTGCATTTGCCAGCCGCTTAATCAGATTTGCGTTTTTTTCATCATATGAGGTGTCCTCCCCCATATATCTTGCCGAGTAAATCCCCGGCTCCTTGTTAATATAATCAATTTCCAATCCAGAATCATCCGCCAGTATAATGGCGTCTGTGAAGGAGCGCAGGGCTTTTGCCTTGATGACAGCATTTTCCTCAAAAGTTTTGCCGTTCTCATCAATATCCACATGAATATCTAAATCCTTCAGGGAGTAGAGCTCGATGTCTAAATCTGCCATGATCATGCGGATCTCACGCATTTTCCCCTCATTTGAAGTGGCAAACAGTATTTTTTTCATGTTTACTTATACCTCGTCCTTTCTCACAGCTCTTAAATAATCCTTACTCGGCTTCTCTCCCTGGAATTGGTAAAAATCCGTCCTAAGCATACCATTGTATATTTTACGCTTTTTATCCGCTTTTCTTCCCATAATGGTTTCCGTCTCTTTGATGGGGGAGATAACGTAGGCTGACCAGGTGGGAAGCTTTTTAAAGCATGTGGCAAACTCTGCAAAGATCTCTTTTGCCCGTTTCTCATCCTCTAGGCGCTGACCGTACGGTGGATTGGTGATAATAAAGCCATACTCACCTTTTAGCTTCAGCTCACTAACTGACTTACACTGAAAACGAATGTAGGAATCCACTCCTGCAAGCTGCGCGTTCTTCTTTGCAAGCGACAAAACCTCCCTATCAATATCAGAGGCATATATCTGCATTGAAGGAAATTTTTTCATAAGGCTGTCCGCCTCGTTTGCAGTGTCATACCAGGCTCTTCTTGGCAGGATGTGTCTCCAGCTCTCCGCCGTAAACTCTCTGTTAATGCCCGGCGCTATCCCCGCCCCGATCATCGCCGCCTCGATAGCAAAAGTCCCGCTCCCGCAAAAAGGATCTGCCAGGATCCTGTCTGCTTTCCACGGCGTAAGCATAATCAGCGCAGCTGCCAACGTCTCTGAGATGGGCGCTTTTGATGTGAGCTGTCTATAGCCCCTCTTGTGTAAGGCTTCCCCCGAGGTATCAAGGCCAATTACCAGGCGATCCTTTAGGAGAAAAACTCTAAGTGGATATGGATCACCATCCTCTGGCAGTATACTCAGATTATATTTCTCTCCCAGCCTTTTGACAATAGCTTTTTTTATCATTGACTGAAGCGTCACGGTGGAGTGGAGAACGCTTTTTACGCTGGAGGCCTTAATCACCCATACCTTACCGTCTCTTGGGATATACTCCTCCCAGGGAATTGCGTAAATCTCATCAAAGAGAGTTTCAAAATCTCTTACGACAAACTCACCTACTTTTAAGAGAATCCTCTCAGCCGTCCTAAGAAATATATTTGCCCTGCAGATGGCTGCGATATCCCCCAAGAACGAGACTCTTCCGTCCTCCACTTTCTCAATTTCATATCCGAGAGCAGAAATCTCCTGTTTTAAGACCGCCTCCAGACCAAAATGGCATGGAGCGATCAATGTCACCTTCTCCACTAAAAGCCCTTTCTAAGGAGATCGGCGCATGATCCGACCACCATTTTATGATTATACTAAAAAGACCCGAAATCCTCTCAGATTTCAGGTCTTTTTCGTGTGTGTGACAGGATTCGAACCCACGACCTTCTGGTCCGTAGCCAGACGCTCTATCCAGCTGAGCTACACACACATGTAAGATATGCCGGTAACCGGAATCGAACCGGTACGGTCGATTAGGACCGCAGGATTTTAAGTCCTGTGCGTCTACCAGTTCCGCCACACCGGCAGGTGTCCTACAAGCTGCTCTCGCAGCAAATGGGACCTATAGGGCTCGAACCTATGACCCTCTGCTTGTAAGGCAGATGCTC
>CAZYLH010000068.1:0-2585 GCA_964648695.1 uncultured Lachnospiraceae bacterium
CGATTATCCGCTCAAAGGCTGGTATCAAGGATCCAACAAAGCCCATCGGGTCATTCCTTTTCCTTGGACCTACGGGAGTTGGAAAGACGGAGCTTGCAAAGGCACTGGCAGAGAGTCTGTTTGATGATGAAAACAACATGGTTCGCATCGACATGAGCGAGTACATGGAAAAGCACTCCGTCTCCCGCTTGATAGGCGCGCCTCCCGGATATGTGGGGTATGATGAGGGCGGTCAGCTTACAGAGGCTGTGAGAAGAAAGCCTTACTGCGTTGTGCTGTTTGATGAGGTTGAAAAGGCGCACCCCGATGTGTTTAATATTCTTTTACAGGTGCTTGATGACGGTCATATCACTGACTCGCAAGGGCGGACGGTGGATTTTAAAAACACGATACTTATCATGACGTCAAATATCGGCTCGACATATCTCTTAGAGGGCATCAATGAGGATGGAGAGATAACAGAAGAGGCGAGAAG
This sequence comes from uncultured Lachnospiraceae bacterium, assembly GCA_964648695.1. Lineage (GTDB taxonomy): Bacteria > Bacillota > Clostridia > Lachnospirales > Lachnospiraceae > UBA4292. The sequence goes on from CAZYLH010000068.1 coordinate 476, forward strand.
TCAGGTGATGAATGAGCTTAGGATGCATTTTAGACCTGAATTTTTAAACCGTCTTGATGAGACCATTTTATTTAAGCCTCTTACCAGAGAAAACATCGGCGGTATTGTTAATCTGATGCTTGCGGATGTCAATAAGCGGCTGGTTGACCGCGAGATTTTAATAAGGCTTACAGATGCCGCCAGAGAAAAGGTTATACGGGACGGATACGATCCGGTATACGGCGCAAGACCTTTAAAGCGCTACTTACAAAAGCATGTGGAGACCCTTGCCGCAAGGATTATACTTGAGGGAAATATAAGCGAGGGATCTGTTATAGAGCTTGATGTGGCCAATGGAGAAATGGTTGCAAGATCTGTGTAAGTTTGCTAAAATGGGACTGTTCTTTGGAGCAGTCCCTTTTATGGAGGAAGGATATGAACTTAATCGCAGCTGTTGATCAGAATTGGGGTATAGGATATAAGGGAAAGCTTCTGGTTCAAATCCCATTAGATCAGCAGATGTTTCGAAAGGACACCCTCGGGAAAATCGTGGTGATGGGAAGAAAAACCTTTGAGAGCCTCCCCGGACAGCGCCCCTTAGACGGAAGAGTAAACATTGTCCTAAGCAGGGGGGCGGATTTTTCTCCAAAAGGAGTTATCGTTACAAGAAGTGTTGAGGAAACGCTTGGGGTTTTGGAAGATTATAAGAAAAAACACTATTCAGAAAGAGATATCTTTGTTGTGGGGGGAGAGCAGATATATGCGGCTTTTTTGCCCTACTGTGACACCGCTCATATCACGCAGATCGAATACAGCTATATCGCGGACAGACATATGGTAAATCTAAACGAACAGGATGACTGGGTAATGACGGATGAGAGCGATGAGCTGACATATTTTGATCTGATTTTTTATTTTCGCAAATTTAAGAGGATTGGTAAGGCATTGTGAGTTTTTGTATCCGCAGGCTTTATCTTTGCGTGAGAAAACATAAAAGAAGGAGCGTAGGAAAGTGAAGAAAAAAGGAGTTAGAATATGCATCGGTGTGATGCTTTGCATTTTTCTTGCGCTCTTAACAGCAGCTTTAATATTTTATTTTGTTCAGATAAGCCCCCGCTTAAATGTCCTAAGAGCCATAGAGAAAGCTTTTATGGGAGATGAGGCGGGAGATGTTTTAGAGATCTTGCTAGGAGAAGATGGGGCGCTTAAACTTAGCACTGAGGAAGGCACCATGAGTGCTAGCTTATCGTGGACGGATTCTGTCCTTGACGGGCTTAAATTTGGATACACGGAGGAGGGCTTATGGTTTTGTCCGGCATCTGTGAGCGAAAAAAATTATCTGCTACCGTGGACGGATGATGTGGCGGAGCAGATTTCAGATAGTGATATTATTTCACTTCTTGGGCTGGATGATGAAGATAAAACAGTTTTAGCTGACGGGCTAGGGAGCCTAAAAACACTTTTTTTATCCGAGGATGAGAGTGACTTTTCCCCGACATTTTTAAATCGCCTGCTGGGACTTGAAGATCTTGAGGTTGACGTCTTGGAATTATATGAAAATATTGCTTTTAAAAAGGCGGGGACGGAAGGAATTGAGACAGAGGGCGAAACCTATTTATGTACAAAGTACATCTTAAATATCCCCGAAAATTATATCAGCCTGCTGTTTAACACAGATGGGGCGGGTAAAATACTAAATGTCTTAGGACGTGTTTTAGGGGATGCTTATGTAGAGGTGTATATCTGCGACTTGGAGCTTATAAGCATGAGTGTGGATACGAGTATAGAGCTTGAGGCTCTTTCTAATGTCCTTGATACGCTTAGCATGGATGAAATATCACTTCTTACAGAGATAGACTTTAGTGAAGTCTCACTGCAGATAGATTTTTTAGCAGGCTCTGATGGGTATATGAATGCGTATATCTTACTAGGCCCTGATGGGGAGTGGCTTTCGGGCGATTTTAGCTTTGCTTTTTCAGATACGGAAGTTACATGGGAGTATGATAAAGAGCAGGAGTTTAACATATTTGAGGCAAGCCTTCTGGAATTTTTGTGGGAGGTTGCAAAATGGAGGGTGCTGTTAGATGGCTAAGCCGCTTATCAAATGGCCGGGAGGAAAGACGGGAGAGCT
>CAZYLH010000068.1:2685-5565 GCA_964648695.1 uncultured Lachnospiraceae bacterium
GTCATATCCGCAAATTTATGAGGCTTATATGACATATGTGAGAGGGGAGTGTGGTGAAACCGAGCTTTCCACACGCGTCTTAGAGGTGATAGAGGGGCGTTTTAAGAGTATTATGGAGTCTTTTACGCAGCCGCTTGTCTTATCACAGGAGCATCTAAAGGTGCAGCTTGTAAAAAATATCTCAGATAAGCTTCGGCGCATCGCGGTGCATGAAAAGAAAAACGGGCCGATGGGTGAGCGGGAGAGAGTGGATAATTTCATCACAGGCTTTACATCTGGCTATTATATGTATTTCAGGGACGTCTATAATGATATTTGCCTTAACAGGGGTTCTTCGATGGGAGCGGCTTATAGCGCCGCCAATTTCTATTTTGTGAGGGAGTACTGTTATGGCTCCATGTTTCGCTACAACAGGGCGGGAGAGTTTAACGTGCCATACGGCGGAATCAGCTACAACCGCAAGAATATGCAGCTAAAGATTGACAATATCTTCAATGAGGATATAAAGCGCCTATTCTCATGCACTCAGATCTATAATCAGGACTTTGAGGAATTTTTTAGAAATGCCGCGCCTAACGAGCGGGATTTTATCTTTCTAGATCCGCCGTATGATACGGATTTTTCAAAATATGACGGAAATAATTTTACAAAGAAAGATCATGAGCGCTTAGCGCAGCTTCTTTCGCATACCCCGGCGAAGTTTTTACTCGTCATAAAAAATACAGAGTTTATCTACAGACTTTATAATAAGAATTTTAATATTCTGACATTTGAAAATAAGTATTCCTATAATGTGAAGAGCAGGAATGATAGAAACGCGCAGCATCTTATTATCACGAATATGAGCTAGACCTTTGTTTTGCTTGCTTTTTAGGTTTTCGGATGCTATAATGGCGATATAAGCGTCAAAGGGACATGAGGGTTTTTCTGGCGCAAAAAATAAGTATTGGAGGTATGAGTATGGCATTTTTTGACAAGCTTCAGGAAGTTGCAAAGACGATTGGGGAAAAAACCACAGAGACCGTGAAGGTTGTGGGAGATATGACCAGCGAGGCAGTGGAGATCACAAAGCAGAAAGCAAAAATATCTCAGGAAAAATCCGCCATTCTTGATCTGAAAAAGCAGATAGGTGAGATTATCTGGAATAGATATGTGCAAAACCAGGAGATGGACGAGGAGATTGCAGCGCGGTGTGAGGCTATCAAAGAGCATTGTGCACAGATTTCTGCCTGTGAGGAGGAGATTAACAACATAAAGGGCAGAACGGCAAGCGTAAACGAGGTGCCTGAGGAAAAGGAGCCCTGTACGGAAGCGGCAGAAGAGTGCTCTGAGACCTGCGCGGAAGAAAAAACAGAGTGTGCTGATGAGTTTACTCAGGAATAATCTTAAGATAATCCTGAAATAAGGATTGGCAAAACTGCCTGTTTTGCGTTAGGATTAGATGAATTGGTAATCATTGCAAGTTAATTTTAATAGAAAAGAAGGACCTTGGGCTTATTTTTAACCCATCGTCCTTCCTTTTTTTGGCTATGTTTTTTTATTTTCTGTAGAGAACCTCATCGTCCTTTATGGTCATAAGTACATTTATATTTTGAATGTTTGCATCTGAAAGCTCAAGAGGGTTTTTATCAAGGACAACAAAATCCGCGCGCTTGCCGGGCGTTAGGCTTCCCTTGCTTAAGTCCTCGCCGAGCTGATAGGTGGCAAAAAGGGTGAGGGCGTTTACCGCCTGGTCGGAGTTAATGCTCTGGTCAAGCCCAAGCGTGTGACCGGAGCGCATCACGCGGTTGCAGGCGATGTGCATGGTGGCGATCATATCAGGCACGATAAAACCGGTGTCATGCTGCATGGAAAATGCCATTCCCCTTCTCACAATGGAGCGAAGAGGATAGATATTATCAGCCGCGTCTTGGCTTAGATTTTTTGCGTAATATTCTCCGTTGTAAAATACATTGTCGTGGGTAAAGCATGGGGTAAAGCCAAGGCTTTGAAGCTTTGTGAGGTAATCTGTCGGAATATGAGCACAGCCGCAAAGCAGAGGACGAAGATCCTCATAAATTTTAGGCTTTTCTAGACCATCCTCATCTGTCTTTGAGCCGTTTACTAAAATGAGCGCGTTCCAGTATCCATCAATCACCTTTTTTAACGCTTTCTCAGAGTTTACCTCCACGGCTGTCTGCCAGTGATTTTTTATGCTTCTTGCAAAAATAGACACCACGGTCTCATCATCCGTCATCTCATCTATCATAACGGAAAGCCCTGCAAGGCGTATATGAGAGGAGTATTCGTTATGAACGGGCATAACCTCTGGGAGAAGATCGGCGGCGTCCTGCCTTAGATAGACCGGTATGTCTATTAAGATAGCGCCTGCCTCATCCGCTTTTTTAAGGATTTCATAGTCCTCGCGGCTTGTCCTTGCGTTAGCGGCGGTGGTGATGCCAAAGCTGGCGTAGGCAGAGCAGACCTGTGAGAGGGCGGTGTTTAGATCACCCACCTCGGGCTTTTCTTTAAGGAGATTTCTTGCTCTATCTAAAATGCTGCTGTAGGTCTCCACAAAGCCTGGGAGCAAAAGGCCGCCTTTTAGGTCAATAATCTGTGCGTCCGGAGCGATATCCTGAAGTATGAATTCATCTGCGGATGCTGTGATTTGTCCGTCGGTGACTAAAAGAGCCTTCATTGTCGGGATTTTTTTGTCAAGCGTTAAATATTTACCGTTTTTATAGATTGTCTGCTTCATATCATTCCTCCTTTTACTTCCATATGTCAAAGCGGGGGAAGTCCTTTCGGACCTCCCCCGCCTAAAGAGAGCGCGAGACGGGACTCGAACCCGCGACCCCAACCTTGGCAAGGTTGTACTCCACCAACTGAGCCACTCGCGCA
>CAZYLH010000069.1:0-1527 GCA_964648695.1 uncultured Lachnospiraceae bacterium
TTTTGTCGCTTGTTTCATAATACGTTAAAGGGCTTTCCCGGCATACGGAAAAGCCCTTCCTGTACTTCTTTTTATTCAGCGGGGATGATCTCCTTCTTGTTGTAAGAACCGCAAGCCTTGCATACTCTGTGAGGCATCATAAGCTCGCCGCACTTTGAACACTTTACAAGATTTGGAGCACTCATCTTCCAATTAGCGCGACGCTTGTCACGTCTTGCCTTGGATGTCTTATTCTTAGGACAAATTGACATGGTTTACACCTCCTTATTATTGGCATTATAGATATCTAAAATCTTGGCCATACGGGGATCAAGCACCGTGTTATCACAGTCACAGGGCCCAAGGTTTAAATTCTTCCCGCACCCCCGACATAAGCCCTTGCAGTCATCGCTGCAAAGCACGCTTATCGGCATGTTGACGAAAAGCTCGTCGAGTACCAATAAATCCACGTCAAGACTATATCCACTAACATATGGCAATTCATCTAGGCCTTCAGCGAGACGCTCAAAATCCAGTTTGGTACAAAGTTTTAGATCAAATGTAACCTCAGTAGGTTCTAAACATCTGGTGCAAAACATTTGCAGCTTAAACTTAGATACGCCCGTAACTTCTAACTGTCTCTTGGACTTACGAAGAACTCTTAGCCCCACCTCTGACTTATCAGTAAAATCACAGGTTTTACCGCTAAAGTAAACATTCTCCAACTCCAGAGGACATGTAAGCTCAAGTGAGGCGTCCTCCCGCTCAAACAGCTTCGACAAATCAATCTGCATACATACTCCTAACTATCCAAATATGCACACCTAGTGCATTATACTCACGAGGGGAGGTTTTGTCAATATGAAAAATAAATTTTTCGCGCGCTTCCGCACGGATTTTTCAGGATTTTTGCAGCGCTTCTTTTTCCGCCTCTAGCGCCTCCGCCTGAATGGCTGTGATCGCCACAACGCCTACAATGTCATCCGCACTGCATCCACGGGACAAATCGTTTACTGCCATGGCAAGCCCCTGTGTGATCGGGCCGTAGGCCTCCGCCTTTGCAAGCCTCTGAACCAGCTTGTAGCCGATATTTCCCGCGTCAAGGTCGGGGAATACCAGGACATTGGCGTGTCCTGCCACATCGCTACCGGGTGCCTTGTATGCCGCAATCTCTGGCACAATAGCCGCATCTGACTGAAGCTCCCCGTCAATCTTAAGGTCCGGTGCCATCTCATGGACAAGTTTTACAGCATTTACCACCTTGTCAACCTCCGGATGGCTTGCACTGCCCTTTGTGGAATGGGAAAGCATGGCGATGATTGGCTCCTCCTGCACCAGCAGGCTGAATGTCTCCGCAGAGGAAAGCGCTATAGCCGCAAGCTTTTCAGACGTGGGACTCTGCTCCAATCCACAGTCGGAAAAGATAAATGTTCCGTTAGCGCCCATATCGCAGTTTGGAATTATCATCAAAAAGAAAGCCGAAACCAGCTTTGCGCCCGGCTTCGTCTTTAAAATCTGAAGTGAAGGACGTAGAGTATTTGCACTGGA
>CAZYLH010000069.1:1627-5434 GCA_964648695.1 uncultured Lachnospiraceae bacterium
CCAAGGATGATGAGCTTTGCCATATCCTCCTGTAGGATTTTTTCCGCTGCCGCCCAAACTCTTGGCTCCATCCCTTCCGGAAGTACGATGGTCTTGTAAGCCGCTTTTGCCCTTGCTTTGATGGTGTTAATAAAACTCATAGTTTAATTTACCGACTACACACGCGCACAGATGAAAGCACACGCCGCAGTGCTCTCCTTCCCTAAATATATACCGCAAGCTCTAATCCGCCTGCGCTTTTTGTTGGTCGTTCCAAACTCAATACTGTTTTTATACTATCGCAAAAAAATCTTGTATACAAGATACATTGTGCACTTTTTGGGATTCGAGGATGTTTTTAAGAAACATTATCCCATTTCCTAACACAACACTTGTGTACAAGTTTACCATTTTTCACTTTTGATGACAAGGGTTATTGTTGATTTTTTACGATAAATGAAGTAGGATGATACAGGCATCGGACGGTCTGCAGATGTGCCCTCGCAGGCAAGCATGACCTCTTGATATAATCAGGATAAGTAAAAAAACCTGTCAGAAAGGAAATCATAGATGAAGGTTGTCGGAATAGTCGCAGAATTTAATCCGTTTCACAACGGCCATAAATATATCATAGAGCAGGCAAAGACTCTCTCAGGTGCTGATTACTGCGTAGTAGTTATGAGCGGAGATTTTGTGCAAAACGGAACCCCCGCCATATGCTCTAAGGAACTTAGGTGTAAGATGGCGCTATTGAGCGGTGCTGATCTGGTGTTAATGCTTCCGGTAAGCGTTTCCACCGCCAGCGCAGAAGGCTTTTCCGAAGGGGCCATCGCGCTTTTAGACGCCCTTGGCTGTGTGGACACTCTCTGCTTTGGAAGTGAAAGCGTGAACTTAGAGCTGATGGAAGGCATCGCGGATATTCTGCTTTGTGAACCTGAGGATTACAAAATAAGTCTAAAAAGAGGTCTCGCCGCCGGAATGGCATTTCCCGCAGCCAGAGAAAAAGCTGTCATTGACTATATAAAGAGTCCCACCTGTCAGCCTAACCTATATCAAAAGCTCCCTGGCTTTATACCCAGTCAGGAAGATGTTTCACATCTTCTCTCCTCCCCAAACTCCATACTTGGGATCGAGTATTTAAAAGCCATAAAGAGACTTGGCTCTGATATTAAGCCCCTTCCCGTAATAAGAAAAGGTGTTAATCATCTTGAAGAAAATATTAAGAGCGATGAGAGTTTCTGCTCTGCCACCGCTCTTCGCACCCTTATAAAAAACTGTTCCTCCGCAGAAGATATCACAAGCATCCTCCCATCATATGTGCCGGAGAATATTTTAAGCATTTATAAGGATAATCTTTTTAAGTCCTTCCCGGTTTTAGAGGCTAATTTAAGCAGCTGGCTAACCCATCTCATTATGAGCTCTTCGCCTGAAACTTTAATGAAAATAAGCGACTGCGATGCATCCCTTACAAACGCAATTTCCGGATGCCTTTTTAATCTAAATGAAATGGACGCATCCTGGGATAGCATTATCTCACTTTTGACCACCAAAAATTATACCAAAAGGCGTATATCCCGTGTTCTTCTTCACGCCCTTCTTGGAATAAAAAGAGATGACATTTTAGAGTTTAAAGCCCATCACTACTGCCTGTATGCCCGGATCCTGGGCTTTTGCTCTGGGAGCACTCCCCTGCTCCATAAGATCAAAACCACATCCAAAATCCCTCTTATCAGCAAGCTTGCAGATAAGGAGAATGCTCTTAGGTGGTATCAGGATGATGAAAAAATTTCTCGCACTGCTCTCCGGATGCTGGATCAGGATATCTTGGCAGGAAACCAATACAGCCTCCTCCAAAAAGAGCTCTATGGATGTCCTGTTTTACATGAAATGCAGAAAAACATCGTTAAGGTATAGAAAACAACGAAATCCCCGTCAGAGCCCAAGAACTCTTAACGGGGATATTCTTTATTTACTGACCGGAACAACTGCCAATTCGCCGCCGAGAGCATTTGCAATCTCTTCTTTTTTATTACCCCACCGGCAGATTCACCGCTGACGGATACGCTTTCCCGCTATAAATTGTCTGAACCGCCTTTTTTGTCTTTTCCTTAAGAGCCCACACACCGGGATAATTGGTGTGAGCGCTGTACTGCGGAAAATCTGACGAGGAAATATCCACACGAATTCTGGAACCCTTTTTAATTGTCCACACAATATCCCATGTATCTACATTGACTTTTACGATTTCTCCCGGAGTGTATATCTGACGTTTCTTAGAATGTCCCCGGTAAGCCATGGTAGTAATGCCAGAACGGATATTATAAGCCTCCCCATTTTCCAGCACTTCCATAACCTTTACAGAAAATGCTGTGTCTTCCGCGTCCGAGGATACGTACAGATCCACGTTGATTTTTCCTATAATGGTAATGTCCTCTGTAATCGGCTGTGATATAAAACTGACCACATCCTCCCGGTAATCCGGTCCCGGCTGTTTTAAGCTGCCGTTTGATGTCCAGCTTTTAAGACAGGACTCTGTTCCATAGGAAGGCACCGGATTTTCAGGGTCGTACACAAAGGAAAGTTTATCGTCCTCTTCCGGTCTGTCCTCACATAAAGTCTTGTCAGCCATATTCAGATACAAATGTTTGGTTTTCTTTTCTTTAGGCCATTGCTTTTCATCCATCCACCGGTCTTCTCCAATAACGTACAAACTGACGCCGGACCCTGGATTTGTGCCTTCTTTAAGGAGAGTGTTAAAAAAGTTATAAATATCAGTGATCTGGTTGCTTCCTCCGTTTTTACACTCATGGGCATGAACCACATTCTGTTTGCCATGATTCCATGGGCCGATGCGTAACAGACATTTTTCAAGTCCTTCCCCGGACATGGTCCGGTAGCCGGACAATGCGCTTCCAAGATGATGGTCATACCATCCTTCCTCAAAGACGATAGGAATATTAACCTTAGAAGGCATCTGCCTTAACACGCTCCAAAACCCTGTATTCCAGTAATTATCTGTCCCATCCGGGCTACAGATCATTTGTTTATACCATGGCAGCTTTACTTTCCACAGAGCTTCATCCACATGAACCTGGGGCCTAAACCGACAAGACTCTATATAATCGGCATTCACGGGGGCACCGGCATTTTCCATAGCCCAAGAGGTGAGCACATCCTGCCGAAACAAGCCATCGTTAAATGCGGAAATGTAGCGATCAGTACCATATACCGAAAGGTACATACCTTTGACCTTATCCGGAAGACTGTCGATCATAGCCCATCCGGTAAGTGCAAGGTATGAGGCTCCATAATAGCCAATGCTCTCCACCCAGGGCTGATCTGCAAGCCAGTTGATCGTATCTATTCCATCGGGACGTTCATGGATATTCGGCTCCCATACGCCTTCCGAACCCTCGGTTCCCCGGCAATACTGGATCACACTGAAAAATCCTCGGGCCGCAAAATTTCTGGCCTTAAGAAAATCGCCTGCCTGATTGTTGGGATAGCAGGTACGCACCAGCAGCGTGGGCGCACTTAAAACCCCTTTTTGACGGAAAATGTAGGTTTTAAGTCGTACACCGTCAGACATAGGCACCATTTCCGCCGTTTCCTCCACATCATCAAAACTGCACTGTGCCGGAAAACGGTTAAATTCCTGCTGGATCTGCGCCATCATTTTCCTTTGAACTTCTGCCATATCCATCTTTACTTTATCCACGATCACACCTCCATTTAAATTTTTCTTTCCTTTTTCACTGTTTCAATGATGTCATCGTTTTTTTGCAAGAACATTAAGGTCTCTCTGTGGATATTTTAAACAGCGTAAGC
>CAZYLH010000070.1:0-5356 GCA_964648695.1 uncultured Lachnospiraceae bacterium
TTTACTTCGCACCAGGAATCGTCCTGAGCAGGTTCATCTGCAAAGTCGTCTTTTCCATATTTAAACTGCAGCTTTTGATTCTTTATGCTGACCCTTGTTCCGGGGGCAATTGACTTTGTGATAAACGCGTTACTGCCGATAACGGAGTTTTTGCCGATCACCGTGTCGCCGCCTAAGATGGAGGCTCCGGAGTAGATGGTCACATTATCCTCAATGGTGGGGTGCCTTCTTATGCCGCGCAGGGACTGTCCGCCCCTCGTGGAAAGAGCCCCTAATGTAACGCCCTGATAAATTTTTACATAATCCCCGATAACCGTGGTCTCTCCTATCACCACTCCCGTACCATGGTCTATAAAGAAATATTTTCCGATAGTAGCTCCCGGATGGATGTCGATACCCGTGATGCTGTGGGCATGCTCCGTCATTATACGGGGAATCAGTGGAACCCCAAGCAAAAAGAGTTCATGAGCCAGCCTGTTTACCGTGATGGCATAAAAACCCGGATAGGAGAGAATAATCTCATCCTTATAGCCCGTGGCAGGGTCTCCGTCAAAGGCAGCCTGAAGGTCTGTGTCAAGAAGCTGGCGTATCATGGGGATCCTTTTAAAAAAGGTCAGCGAAAGCTCCTGTGCCTTTTCATTTACGGTCTCCTGCGGCGCTTTTTCATACCTGTCGCTGTAGCGCAGGGCAAGCACGATCTGCTTATTAAGGTGAAACATTACGTCCTCGATAAGAAGCGCCAGCTTGTTTGTCATGTTGTAAATCTTAAAGGAACGATCCCGATAATACCCCCCGTAGACGATCTCAAAGAGCTTTTCAAGTACTGAGACAATTTCCGCCTTATCCGGCTGGGAGAGCAGATCAACCTTGTCGATAACTCTCCCCTTTTTATAGTCGTCCAGGATATCTCCAATCACGTCCTGTATTTTTGCCTGTATCAGCTTACTCATATTCTCTCCAATATCTATCTCTTCTTAATAAACTGGAAGCTCTTAAAGTCAAAGTTGCTTCCCGGAAGGAATGTAAAGGACACCCTGCATTTGCCGCTTATGCCTGTCAGGTCAAAATGCCTTGCGACATAGTCCCCAGAGCCCTTAAACTCCGCAAGCACTATCTTTTTAGTATCCCCCGAAAAGCTTACGTGAATACTGTTTAGCGGCAGAGCAGATTTTCCGGTGATGATCACCTCCCCCGGCCCTTCATCGCCAAACTCAAACCAGCCAAAGTCTAGGAGTACATTATTTCCAATGCCCGTCACCGCGTCCTCTCCCACTGTGAAGGTATCTCCGTAGATGCTTTCATAATCAAGTGCAGAAAGTTCCATTGTCTCTTTTATCGGCCTCTTAAACGAGAACCCTGCCACCTCGTAGGCGTCAACGGATTCTAGGACGATGGTGTGAACGCCCTTTAAAACCTTTGTAAGCTTCCATGTCTCCGGCTGATAAGTCAGCCAGATGGGTTCCTTATGATATGTGAAATCGCCGATCAGCTCGCCGCCCTCACCGGGAATGCCGTCGTAAACTCTAAGCTTCACCGGAGTGGTACGGTTTGCAAAGATGGGTACGGTAATCTCATCGCTTCCAAGCTTTCCAAAGTCCACATTCTCAAAGCCAAACCAGCTGACCTCACCGTCTGCAAAGCCTGCTCCCTTTTCAATGCCGTTGTGCACCAGACCGCCGGAAATGGTAAAGAGGCCTCCCATGACAAACTCGTAAGGGTTAAAGAGCGCGCTTCCAAGTCCTTCTCCCTTTAGTCCAAGCATACACAAAATGTGGTACTTATCCGTGCCGTTTTTGCATAACGCCCTCAGATAAAACTCCCCGTCGCCAAGGCACTCCACCGTAACCTCGTTTCCCTCAACCAAGAGAATTCGCGCCAGGTTTGATTCAATTCCCAAAACTGTGGTAATCCTGTACTCTATCTGGTCTGCATAGCTTGCGTTTTCTGGATAAGCGTGAATGTAAAATTTCATGATCTTTCTGTCTTTAGTAAACACTGTGCTCTCGGCAGAAAAATCAATTTTTCTAACAGGGATATCACAGGCGGCATCGGGGCATTCTAGGGCATTCGCCATATCCTTATTTTCCTGATTTGCAGAGATCCCCTCTGTCACACTTGCCTCTACGGCGCATAAATCAAGGACAACCTCCTCTAGTCCGGGAGAGGTTGCGGAAACCTTTATTTCCCCTGGCACCGTCTTAGCGGCAATAATCGCTAAAAGTTTTCCAGAAAAGAGTCTCCTTGAAGTCCCCTTATATGGATCATAGTCCGTGGAATCTCCATTGTCCATGCCAAGAAGCCTTCCCGCACCGCTGACCTCTAATGAAACGCGATTATTCGCATTCTCCACAGGATTTCCATCAGCGTCTAAGGCTGAGATTTCTATAAAAATCAGATCCTGCCCATCCGCCTTCATCGTGGTCTTATCCGCCTTTAGGCAGATCTTGGCTGTATCTCCAAATGAGCGCTTTTCATCAGTGGCAATCTCATTGCCATCCTCATCATATGCGACCGCCCTAAGCACGCCCTTCCTATAGGGCAGGATTGTGTCTAGGGTCAACTCCTTGCCGTGCTTTAAATCCAGATCTTTTTTGGCAATCAGCTCATCGTTAAAGTATAGCTCTACCTTTGGCGCGTTAGTTGCCACCCTAATGTCAATCTTCTGCTCAGGGGCAAAGTCCCAGTACGGGAAGATATGTACAAAGGGATCTGTCTTATAATCCGTCCATGACCCCTTAAACAGATACGCCGAATCTTTAAAAAATCCCGCCGTGTCGATCTGACCAAAATAGCTGTTCTTTGTGGCATATGGAGTGGGCTCTCCGATATAGTCAAAGCCAGTCCAGATAAATTGTCCCGCAACAAACTCTCTGTCCCTGTCCGGAATAATGCACTCCTCGGTGCGCCTTGCCGCCCAGCCCATGGTGGTGTTTCCAAGAGATGAGCACTGCTCATCATCATCGCTTAAAACCTCCTGAGAAAGAGGGAAATGGTAAATTCCACGGCTCTGCACAACGGATGAGGTCTCGCTGCCATAGATCATCCAGTCCGGATGAGCCTCATGGTGCTCATCATACAGGCGCTCGGCATAATTATAGCCTGCCAGCTTTAGGATATCCGCGCACTTTTGCGCTCCCTCCCACTGCATGTAGTTGGACCCCTGCGTCACATATCCGTTTTTACGCCAGTCATGCTGTCTCACATAGCCCGCCAGCATGGACGCAATCTCCATACCATGCTCTGTGGCATGAGTGTCATAGATTTCATTTCCGATGCTCCAGCCGATGATGGAGGGGTGATTTCTGTCTCTTCTCACCCAGCTTGCAACATCCCTTTCTGCCCAGTCCTTAAAGAAGCGGTGATAGTCATATGTGGTCTTTGCCAGCTCCCACATATCAAAGCTCTCGGATAAAATTAAAAAGCCCATCTCATCGGCAGCCTCCATAAACTCCACCGCCGGAGGATTATGGCTGGTGCGAATGGCGTTTACACCCATCTGGCGAAGAACTAAGAGCTTTCTTCTGATAGCCACGGGATTTACAGCTGCGCCTAAGGCGCCTAAGTCGTGGTGTTCGCAGCAGCCATGAAGCTTTACATGGCGGTCATTTAAGAAAAATCCGTGGTTAGTTGTAAACTCAATCTTTCTAAAGCCAAAGGTGTTTTCCTCACGCTCAATAACCTCCCCGTCCTGCAAAAGCTCGGTGACACAGGTATAAAGCTGGGGATCAGTTATATCCCAGCGCTTTGGCTCATCTATGTGCAGGGTGTCTGTATTTACAGAATATTTAAAGCCTTCCCTGCGCACAGGCACGGGAATCTGACTTAAATCCGCCGCGCAGCAGGCATTTTTTACAACCGCAAGCTCCACCCCATCCTTAAGGATGCGATGACGAACAGAAAGATCCGCCACCTCCATATCCTGCGGGCGCTCTGTCTCCGCACTAACCGTCACAGTTCCGTTTACATCCGCGCTTATGTATATGCCGTCGCTTTTAAGATGCCTAACCGGATAGGTCTTTAACCATACCCTGCGGTACATTCCTGCGCCGGAATACCACCTGGAATTTGGATGCTGATGGTTTACGCTGACAGTTATCAAATTCTCTCCCGGGTGCAAAAACTCTGTTATGTCAAACTCAAAGGTGGTGTAGCCATACTTCCACTCTCCCACCGACACACCGTTTACATACACATGGCTGTCCTGATAGATTCCCTCAAAACGGAGACTGGTGCATAGCCCCTTCTCCTCATACATAAGGGTTCTTCTATACCATCCCGTACAGGTTTCATATAAATCCCTGGTGTTATAGATAAGCCAGTCATGGGGAAGATCCACCGGCTCAAAAGCCAAATCCTCGCTGTATGCCGTATTAAGCGGCACCTTAGCAAATTCCCAATTGTCGCAAAACAATCTCTTCTCACTCATCTCTTCTACCTAAAAACTCCCCTTTCCTCTTTATATAAATCCTCATCCCGATATAAGATTTGCATCTGGGTCAGTCCGTGCGCCGGAGCTGTCATTCCTGCTAAGCGCCTGTCCTTTCCCTCAAGTATCTTTTTTATATCCTCCGGCTGCATCCGCCCCATCCCCATAAAAAGTAGCGTACCGGCAATAATGCGCACCATATTGTACAAAAATCCATTCCCCTTCACACGGATGAAAACCACCGCGCCATCTGCTTCCACCTCTACACTGTAGATGGTCCTCACCTTGCTCTTAGCATCGCTTGCCACTGCGCAAAAGCTCGTAAAATCATGCTCTCCTACAAGGAGCTCTCCTGCCCTTCTCATCGCCCCTATATCCAGCTCCCCATAGTGGTGCCATGTATAGCGCGCCAGCTGGGGATTTTTTATTCGTTCGGTAAAAATGCGGTATTCATAGGTCTTTACGCAGTCACATTTCCTTGGGTGAAAGTCACCTCTCACCTCAAAAGAACGCTGGACTATGATATCCTTTGGCAGTCTGGCATTTACTGCCAGGGCAATTTTTTCTGCTGGAATGGGGCTTTCTGTGTCAAACACTGCCACATTTCCCATGGAATGAACCCCTGCGTCAGTCCTGCTAGCACCGATAACCGTGATATCCTCACCTAAAAGCTCTGAGAGAGCCCTATTAAGCCGGCCCTCGATGGTGTCAGCATGGGGCTGAACCTGCCATCCGCAATAGCTTGTGCCATCATAGGCAACAACAAGTAGCACTCGCTTCATGAAATACCTCGCTTTTACCACGCCGATGCTTCATTTCGCATTGCGTAGCGTCTCTATCTTACACTATTTTGTAGAGAAAAGCTATACCTTTCCAGACAAAAAGTCCGCACTTTCACCTTGGAAAATGCGGCTGTAAACATACCTGTAA
>CAZYLH010000071.1:0-3126 GCA_964648695.1 uncultured Lachnospiraceae bacterium
GCTATGAAAACGCATCTGTCCGAGGATAAGGCTCATTTTCGCAATGTCGAGATCACACACACTTTTGAGCGCCTGTGCCAATATGCACAGGATAACCAGGTTCGCGCGGTGATCATTGCAGGGGATTTGTTTGACACTGAGCGGATTTGCCGCCACACGGTAGACTGTGTACTTAATGTAGTTAGATCCACGCCGGAGATTGATTACCTTTATCTGCGCGGGAATCATGATGAGGCGATGAATGCACTGGCGGATCGTGACATTCCACCAAATTTCAAGCAATTTTCTGATCAGTGGACCACTTACACTTGTGAAAACGTCTGTATTTACGGCATCGAGTTCTCAGAGCAAAATGCCAGTTCGCTCTATGAAAATATCCCGATTCAAGATGGAAAGATTAACATCGTTGTTTTGCATGGACAAATCGGGACGGCAAGCGGTACTGATCTCATCAACCGGAATTTACTGCAAAACAGAGGTATTGATTACTTGGCTCTCGGACATTTACACACCTATCAGACCGGACGGCTTGATGCAGACGGGGGCATTTACTGCTATCCGGGCTGTCTAGAAGGTCGCGGCTTTGACGAGTGTGGGGAAAAGGGCTTTGTCCTTATTGAAACAGAAGGTTTTCGGATTAGCCACTCCTTTATCCCGTTTGCCCGCCGCAGACTGCACCGCATCCCTGTCGATATTTCAGACTGCACCACAACCAGTGAAATCTATGGAAAAATCAAACAGCACTGCCTGGAAATTCCTGCTGATGATATGGTTGAGATAATCCTCACAGGAGCCTGTCCTTTGGAGATGTCTTTCTCGCTAGCGCATTTAGCGCAGAAGCTAGATGCTGATTTTTATTTCTCAAAAATTAAGGATGAAAGCACGATGGATATCCGGCCGGAGGATTATCAGAATGATATTTCCCTAAAGGGTGAGCTGATTAGACTTATTCAGGCTTCCGATGAGACAGAGACGGATAAAGCGGCCATTATCCGCGCTTGCCTGCAAGCGCTTTCGGGGGAGGATATTACACTATGAAATTGATCCGATGCCATATAGAAAACTTTGGCGGTTTGTCGAATTTTGATTATTCTTTTACGGATGGACTGAATGTCCTATGTGAGCCCAACGGTTTTGGTAAGAGCACACTTGCTGCCTTTATCAAGGCAATGTTTTACGGATTCCCAAGGACTACATCGACAGATCTCTCAAAAAATGAGCGAAAAAAATATCTGCCCTGGCAGGGAGGGAGCTTTGGCGGATCTCTGGAGTTTTTGTACGATGACACCCATTACCGTATCACTCGTTTTTTTGGGAAAACGGCTTCTTCCGACAGCTTTTCCCTCTACGATGTGACCCGCCGCCAGGACTCAACACGTTTTAGCCGTGATATAGGGGTTGAACTCTTTCATCTAGACGCTGATTCATTCCTGCGCAGTACTTACATGCCGCAGCAACAGGGAAGAATTGATTTTTCCACCGACTCAATTCGCGCAAAGCTTAGCAACCTGGTAGAGGACACCAATGATATCAACAATTACGATACCACAGTTGAAAAGCTAAAAAGCAAAAGAGCATTTTATGAAGCTTATCGCGGTGCAGGAGGGCAAGTAAATAAGCTGCGAAACTCAATCGAGGACGTAAAAAGCAGGCTTGAGTCGCTTAGCCTTCTTAATGAGCAGCGCGAGGAGGCGATAGATAAGCTTAACTGCTGTGAGAATCGCTATACCAAGCTTTGCAGGGAAAGAGACTCCTTACAGGCACAGATTTCTGCTTTATCCACGCGGGAGGCCGAACAGGAAAGGCATAACTCATACCTTCGCTTAAAGAATAATTCAGAAGACATTAAAGGTAAGCTAAATGAATTAAATCTACAATATCCTGTAGGCTATCCGTCTGATGAAGAAATCATCACCTTTAATTCTGATGCCGATGCATTCTCAGACATCTGCCGACAGCTGTCCGGACTAAGAGAACCTCTTGAGGCAAAAGAGCTTGTGAAAAGAGAGCAGTCCTTCTGGGAGGGGCGTGACGCAGAAGCGGATATTCAGAAAGCACAGGAACTCCTTGATGCTTTAAATACGGTAGGCGGTCGCCTTTTGCAGCATACGGTGAGTCAGGAAGAGCAGGCTGATTATAATAACCTGCATGCTCAGTTTTGCGATGGAGTTCCGGATGATGAGATGAGGCGTTCGTATATGCAAAAGGCTGATGAGCGCAGTGAAAAAATCGCTCAGTGCCGATTGGCAAAGCTTTCTACCGTAAACCAGGAGAGGTTAGAACGGCACCGTCAGCTTCTTGGAGACACTCTGTCGACCGAGAAAGAAAAGCCCTTCAGGCGGAACTTACTTTTCCTGCTCGCAGGTGCATGGTGGCTGCTTGGTGGGGGCATATGTCTGCTTCTCTCTTTACCTAAGCCAAGCGTCATTTTTTTCATGCTAGGTGCCATCTGGTTAGCTGTTGGCTTTTCTGGCGGTAAGCGCTCACAGAATGCCTCCCGCTCTGAAGACAGCTTGCAGGTGATAAGCTTGCTACAAAAGCAGGAGGAGGAATATGCCAAGAAGCGCGAAGAGCTTACCCGTGATATTAAAGCTCTGGAGCAGGAGATGGGAGATTTTCTTGTGGCATATGGATTAGCTCCGTCCGATGGAGATTTTCGCTCGGCACTGGATCAGCTAAATACAAAAATCATACAATACGAGACGCTAAGAAAACGCTTAGAGGAGGGGAGAGAAACAACGCGTCAGCTTACTGAGAGGCAGAACGAACTTCGCGGACAGCTGGGTGAGCTTGCCTCTTCATATCAGTGTGATTTTGATATCTCTGCGTTGCCGCAGCATATCCGACAGCGACTAAGAAGCTATTTGGATGCTAAAAAGGATTTATCATCCTACCAGGAAAATCTCACCCGGCTGACGGCACAAAAAGAAGATATTAAGCGTAAGTTGCAGCAGGTTCTTATCACCTATAAACTTACGGGATCCTACCAAGAACTGGCCAGGAAGCTTCGTGAAGACAAAAATGCATATGATCGTCTAAGTAAGGAGCTGCTGGATGCTACAAATGACCTAAAACAGTTTCTTTCTAAAAATCCACAAGCGGCAGAAGCTCCCATGCAGCAGATGG
>CAZYLH010000071.1:3226-5218 GCA_964648695.1 uncultured Lachnospiraceae bacterium
AAAACCGAGCTTTCCACTCGTTATGTCAGTCAGGTTGAACAGCAATTTCAGATATATGCACATGAATTGATTGGCGATGAAATGGGAGAGATGGAGCTAAATCACGAGCTGAATATCCGACTGGAGCAATACGGTAAAGCACATGAGCTGGACTATTACAGTGTAGGTTCCATCGACAGCATCATGCTTTGTATGCACCTAGCGCTGGCCGATATTTTGTTTACAGGCGAGACTTCATTCATTATTCTCGATGATCCGTTTGTAAACCTTGATGATGCGCGCACAGAGCGAGCCCTCACCCTGTTAGAAAAACTTGCGGGCACACGGCAGATACTGTATCTTGTGTGCAACAGCAGCCGCTCTATTTAGAGCATGATTGATATCAAAGAAAACCGTTCATAAAACCAATCAACTGGCAATACAGTCAGGATGTGGGTTTTACGAACGGTTTTCTTAATTGAAGTTTTTTATGTCACTTCTTGTTTTTCTCCTTGGAGCGCTTGTCGTTGATGATCTTCATGTGCTCTTCGGTGATAAGCTCAACATTATTTTCCTTGGCCCAGTCCACACAGCCCTTAAGCACAACCGACAGAAAAACTCTGGGCACGCCGAGTATTGTCATGAGCGCTTCATCGGTAAACTTCACCTTATCGTCCGCCCGATTTGCCGCATAACGAACAGACTCAAGTGAGGCCTGGCGCATCTGCAAAAGCTCCGCATGCATCCTCCTCTTTCTATGGAACCAGAAATTCTTGCTGTCACGATATCCGTAATCCACCGGAAGGGGAGGGAAGTCCTTTGCTGTCACGCCGTTTATGATCGCGTCACGATATTTTTTCTTCATGAGGATTTTGTCAACCCGAAGGATAAAGTGCGCACCAAACTGACTTGTGATTCCGTTAAAATCATGATAGGGGCCCTCATAGCCGTTAAGCTCGCCGGGCTTGTCCTTATCTGCGCCGTCCAGCTCGCGCATCCATGTACACTCTATGACCTGTACCGCATCTGTCATGACCTGTGGACGCGCCTCATTTGTCTCCTCCTCGATCATGCTCTTTTCTAAGCGGAATTTACACTTTGGCATTTTGTCGGAGGGCTTATCACCCGGCCAGGAGAGTTTTACAGCTTCCTTAAAACTCTTCGGCGTATCGTCGATGAAATTTAGAGCACATTTTCCTGTTCGCAGGATATTTTGCGCTGTGTTTGAGGAATTACGGCAGCACAGGAGCATGGCGTAATAGTCCTTTCCCGCTACATAATAAGGCTGTACTAAAGAGTAGGGCCCTAGATTTGTTGTTCCATCCTCGCACAGTGTGCTGATTACAATGGTGGGCATCGGAAAAAACAACGATGTCTGATAAAAATTGTCCACAATACGTAAGTTTTCAAAGCTGCTCATCTGCAACACCTCCATTAACTATATTTGTCGGATAACTTATCTTTTAAATTTAGCATAATCCCTGAAAAACTCATTGTCAATCGAAATATTTTTAACGATTACTTAACATAATCGGGACAACGGCAAAAATTGACCTATAATAGCAAATATGCTATTATGTGAACGTAGCAAAGGAGATGAGCAAATGCCAATAATATCAATGTTCTACGGAATTAAACCAAATCAGAAGTGGTGTACAGATTTCACATACCTGTTTCTGAAGAACAGAGATGTGCGATATAATTGTGCTATCATAGACCTATATGATCGAAGCGTGGTAGCCAGCATAACTGATCGTCATATTACCAGCGACCTGGCAATTCGTACTCTGCAAAAAGCTTTAGAGTCACAGCATCTTTCCAAGGGAGAGCTTCTTTTACACAGCGACCAGGGAAGTCAATATCATTGATAAAAACTGACAGCTCCGATAGATTCCAAGCAACAATCCAATGATTTTTTAGCCACAAGTGTTACAAAAAAGGTTGACCACTACAATTTTTTATGAGGTGTATGGACTTTCTATGGGAAACAACAATATTGCTACTATCGCTTCC
>CAZYLH010000072.1:0-5071 GCA_964648695.1 uncultured Lachnospiraceae bacterium
GTAACAAATTTGTAATATTTCACAATAATGTTGAAATAAATCGTTACAGATTTGGAAATTTTGGTATAGCTTCATTGGAGGAATTGATATGAACTCAAAACGTAGGACCGTCCTGGGAGTGATCCTGCTGTTGATCGTTTTATCCGTCGCAGCATTCTACATCGCTTCTGATATTTCCGGGACTGGCAATACAGATGAGGAAGAGTCAAGTCTGGCTGATGTGCAGAAAAATTATCTAAGCCCTGTTAGCGTAAGCGGTTTGTCGATCGATAAAGTGGAGGCTCTTGCTGATGCCGCCGCACTTTTGGAGACATTGCCAAGTGTTACCGTGTCTGTTGGCATTGAGGCTGCTCTTAAGAATATCACTACACAGACGGATGCAATTAAGCTTAGTATTGAAAATGGAATTAGTGCGCTTCTAGAAGGCTTGGGATATTCTGAGAAAAACGGCTTACAGGAGGCTGCTAAGGAGAGGCTTGCAACTATTACAGAAAACCATGACGCGTATGAGGAGGAGATCTACCAGTTAGAGCTTGAGGGCACCATACATCATCTTTTTGACACCATCTTTGTCACTAACGATGCCTTGATTGATGAGTACTTAAATGTCAGGGATACCCCCGGCGGAAATATTATCGGGCGCATGTATGCGAGCACGGGCGGCACATTTGAGGACATCCAGGACGGATGGGTGCTGATAAGGAGCGGCGATGTTGTCGGCTGGGTAAGTCAGGAGTATATTCTAACGGGTTTTGATGCGCTGTATAGCGGCACAGAAGTATCCGTTGTTGTGGACGCTGAGCTTTTGGTGCTAAGACATGAAACCAGCACAAGCAGCTTAGTGGTGGACATTTTGCCTGAGGGCACTGAGACAACTTTTGTGGACTATACCGCCGGATGGGTTCAGGTAACCTACGGCTACTATGCCGGATATTTCAAGGCGGAATATGTGCATATAAAGCTTGGCACTAACACGGCTGTTGCCGTGGAGACAGTGGCCACGGAGACCGCTTCTCAGGAGACTGAGGCGGCAGCTACGCAGGCTGAGGAGACGACGGTGGAGCAAAACACTGTGGAGGAGACCACTTCTACAGAGACAGTAGAGCTTACAGCGGATGAGCAGGCAAGACAGCGCATCGATGCGATTTATGCCGAGGGTCGCTCAAGTGTGTCCCCCATCTATCTTAGCGCGGATGAGGTTTACCTTCTTGCAAGCGTAATTATGATGGAGGCGGGCAGCGAGAGTTATGAAGGAAAGCTTGCGGTTGCCGGAGTGGTCTTAAACCGCCTTAGAAACGGATATTGGGGGAGCACTCTTTCAGAGGTGGTTTATGCCCCGAGACAGTTTACCGGCGCGGGGACTGGGCTTTTGGACCAGATAATGGCAAGCGGCCCTTCTGAGGAGTGTATTCAGGCAGCCTATGAGGCGTGCGCGGGAGTTCACAATATCGGCAGTTATCTGTATTTTTGCAGTGTAAATTCGGCTGAGTATGACCAGTACAGTTCATATGTGGTCATCGGAGGGCAGTGCTTTTACGCAAGATAAAATCTGTACATTACGGCAGTGGTGCAAAGCGCATGACTGCCGTTTTTTTAACTAATCATGTGGCATAGAGCGCACCCCCTGTCATAAAATCTTAATAAAAAATATCTTGCGCTAGATATACAAAACGTTTAGAATATCCATAGAGCTTAGAGTGAGGTGTAAATAACGAGAGGGGGGATGAGTGATGGATGCATTTTGGTGGCTTATCATATTTATCGTGCTTCTTATCTTTGAGTTTATGACTATGGAGCTAACCACTGTGTGGTTTGCGGGTGGCGCTCTTGCAGCCTTTGTCGTATCGCTTTGCGGATGGGGCTTTGAGCTGCAGCTGGTATTATTTGTCGTGATTTCCATCGTACTGCTCTTTCTTACCAGACCGCTTGTGATAAAAAAGATTAACACAAAAACGGTAAGGACAAATGCGGACAGTTTGGTAGGTCAGCTTGCGAGAGTGACAGCGACTGTTGATAATACGCAGGATAGCGGTGCGGCCATGGTAAATGGACTTGAATGGACTGCAAGGAGCGCAGAGACGAATGTGCGCATCGAAGCTGGACAGATGGCACACATAAAAGAGATTGAGGGTGTAAAGTTAATTCTTGAGCCGGTGGGGGAGAGTGAAACCGTAGGAGAATAACCCCGGCTGATTTAATGGAGGGAGGTAATGCATATGATTAGTAATTTTGTTGTTGCTGCATCGACAGGGGGCTTTTTTCTTTTGTTCGTCCTGATCGTGATAATTTTGATTATACTGGCACACTGTATAAAGATCGTTCCGCAGGCAACAGCCATGGTGGTGGAGAGGCTTGGCGGATATCTGGCCACCTGGGAGGTGGGCGTTCACTTTAAGGTTCCCATCATCGATAAGGTTGCAAAAAGGGTTTTGTTAAAGGAACAGGTTGCAGATTTTGATCCTCAGCCTGTTATCACCAAGGATAACGTTACCATGAGAATCGACACGGTAGTGTTTTTCCAGATAACGGATCCGAAGCTTTACGCTTACGGCGTGGATAACCCGATCATGGCTATAGAAAACCTGACAGCCACGACGCTTAGAAATATCATCGGCGACCTAGAGCTTGACGAGACGCTTACCAGCCGTGAGATTATAAACACTAAGATGAGATCTCTCCTTGATCTGGCTACGGACCCTTGGGGAATTAAGGTGACGAGAGTTGAGCTTAAGAATATTACCCCTCCGGCAGCTATCCAGGACGCGATGGAAAAGCAGATGAAGGCGGAGCGTGAGAGACGAGAGGCCATTCTTAAGGCTGAGGGTGAGAAGAAGTCCACCATTCTGGTTGCTGAAGGACAGAAGGAGTCCGCTATTCTTGATGCGGAGGCTGAAAAGCAGGCTGCCATATTAAGAGCGGAGGCAAAGAAAGAGGCCATGATAAGAGAGGCGGAAGGTCAGGCGGCGGCCATCCTAAAGGTACAGCAGGCAAACGCAGACGGTATCCGCTTTATAAGGGAAGCTGGCGCGGACCAGTCGGTTATCCAGTTAAAGAGCTTAGAGGCTTTGGCAAAGGTTGCGGATGGCAAGGCAACAAAGATTATCATTCCATCAGAAATTCAGAACCTGGCAGGACTTGTCACAGCTGCCAGTGAGCTTGTTGAAGAGAGCTAAATTTTACTTACATCGCCGTGCACATTAGTGCATGGCGATGCATATAAGGAGACAGACATGGCAAACTTAAAGGGAAGAAGCTTTTTAACGCTAAAGGATTTTACTTCTGAGGAGATAGGATATCTTTTGGATCTGGCGGCGGATTTAAAGGCAAAGAAGAAGCAGGGCATTACGGGGGAGAGTCTAAAGGGCAAGAACATCGCCCTGCTTTTTGAAAAGACCTCCACCAGAACGCGCTGCGCCTTTACGGTGGCTGCTAAGGATGAGGGCGGGTTCCCGGAATTCCTTGGAAAAGACGATATCCAGATGGGAAAGAAAGAGACCGTGGAGGATACGGCAAGAGTCCTTGGGCGTATGTTTGACGGAATAGAGTTTAGGGGATTTTCGCAGGAGACTGTGGAGAAGCTTTCCAAATACTCCGGCGTTCCAGTCTGGAACGGTCTGACGGACGAATACCATCCCACGCAGATCTTAGCGGATCTTCTCACCATGAAAGAGGTATTTGGCGACATTACCGGAAAGAAATTTGTCTTTATCGGGGATGGGCGCAATAATATGGCTAACTCTTTAATGATCGGCTGCACAAAGATGGGAATACACATAAGTATAATCGCTCCAAAAGCGCTGTGGCCAAAGCAGGAGCTTGTTAAGCTCTGTGAGGGTTACGCTATGGAGAGTGGCGGAAGCGTTATAGTAACGGATGATCGCACTTTGGTAAAAGGCGCGGATGTGATCTACACAGATGTGTGGTGCTCCATGGGCGAGGAAGACAGGGCCGCGGAGCGCATCGGACTGCTGACCGACTATCAGGTTAATCAGGCGCTTATGGATGCGACAGGCAAAAAGGAGACCATCTTTATGCACTGTCTGCCCGCAGTAAGAGGAAACGAGGTGACGGAGGAGGTTTTAGAGGGGCCGCAGTCCGTTGTCTTTGACGAGGCGGAAAACCGCATGCACACCATCAAGGCGGTGATGGTGGCAACTCTTGGAGATTAATAAACACGGACGGGAGCTGCCTATGAGAAACAGGTTTAGAGGTAAAAGAGGAAAAAAACAGTTTTGGGAAAACCTCCAGCTGCTGTTTGCATTTTTTGTGGTTGTCCTTGCCATCATCTCATTTTTTCTGTATAGGAATAACCGGGTGGTGTTTGCCCTCTGCTTTTTTGCTGCCGCTGCCATGCAGTTTTTTACAGGAACCGCTAAGTTAGTCTCTGAGAGTAAGGAGAAAAAAGAGCGGCGGGTCGCTGTTTTTTGCTACTTCCTTGCGTTTGTTTTACTGGCGCTTGGCGTTATGGCGCTGTTGAGCTCGTTATGATAAGTGGGGCTTGTAGGAAATGAATGAACGAATGGAGACAATAGATAAAACAATTATAGAGAGCCTGCTTACCACAAAAGTGCTTGGAAGAACTGCCGAGTATTTTGATGAGATTGACTCCACAAATAACCGCTGCAAGGTAGTTGCAAAAGAGGGCGCAAAGCACGGTCTTTTGGTTATCGCCGAAAGACAGAGTGCCGGAAGGGGGCGCCGTGAGAGAAGCTGGGAAACTCCTTATGGAACGTCCATTGCTATGAGCTTTCTTTTGCGTCCGAACATACCTCCGGATAGGGCGAGCATATTGACGCTTGTGGCTGCCGTGGCTATCGCGGACGGGATATCTAAGGTGACGGCGTTGCCGGTTAATATCAAATGGCCAAATGACATTGTTATAAATGGCAGAAAGGTCTGCGGAATTCTGACAGAGATGAGCGTGGAGCTTTCTGCCATCGACTATGTTGTGGTGGGGATCGGGATCAATGTAAATAATGAGAAGTTTTCACCGGAGCTTAGCGGCACTGCCACCTCCCTTTTTATGGAAAAGGGGGAGCGTATCAGCCGGGAACAGCTTATCTGTGCGGTG
>CAZYLH010000073.1:0-4773 GCA_964648695.1 uncultured Lachnospiraceae bacterium
GAGCTGCCCACGCCTTGACTTTACAAAAACCCTTTGATAGAATAAACGCGACTTTACTTTTGGAGGTTTTACGAGGTGGATCAGAGTAAAATCAGGAATTTTTGTATTATTGCGCATATCGATCACGGCAAATCCACGCTGGCGGATCGTATCATAGAGCACACGGGGTTACTTACTGCCAGGGAGATGCAGGATCAGGTTTTGGACAACATGGATTTGGAGCGTGAGAGGGGGATCACCATCAAATCTCAGGCGGTTCGCCTTGCATATCAGGCGCAGGACGGGGAGGAGTATATTTTTAATTTAATAGATACCCCGGGCCATGTGGATTTTAACTATGAGGTTTCAAGGAGTCTTGCGGCCTGTGACGGAGCGATTTTGGTGGTGGATGCGGCACAGGGAATTGAGGCGCAGACATTGGCAAATGTATATCTGGCGCTGGATCATGACCTGGATGTGATTCCGGTAATCAACAAGATTGATCTGCCAAGCGCTGACCCCGAGCGGGTGATAAATGAGATAGAGGATGTGATCGGCTTAGAGGCACAGGATGCTCCGCTGATATCTGCAAAGCAGGGCATCGGCATCGATCAGGTTTTGGAGGCTATCGTAAAAAAACTTCCGCCGCCAAAGGCAGATCCGGATGCGCCTTTAAAGGCGTTAATTTTTGATTCTGTCTATGACCCGTACAAGGGCGTTATTGTCTTTTGCCGGATTATGGAGGGCAGGGTGAAAAAAGGCACACGCATTCAGATGATGGCAACCGGAGCCCAGGAGGATGTTGTTGAGGTGGGCTACTTTGGCGCAGGTCAGTTTATCGCCTGCGAGGAGCTTTCTGCCGGAATGGTGGGATACATCACCGCAAGCATAAAAAATGTGCGTGAGACGATGGTGGGCGATACGGTGACAGACACCGCAAATCCTGCAAGTGAGCCTCTGCCCGGATACAAAAAAGTGCGCCCCATGGTATACTGTGGTCTCTATCCGGCGGACGGGGCAAAATACGGAGACCTGCGGGATGCACTAGAGAAGCTCCAGTTAAATGATGCATCACTGTTTTTTGAGCCGGAGACCTCTGTAGCCCTTGGCTTTGGCTTTAGATGCGGCTTTTTGGGACTTTTGCATTTGGAGATTATCCAGGAGCGCTTAGAGCGAGAGTATGATCTTGACCTTGTGACCACCGCTCCGGGAGTTGTGTATAGGGTGCACAAGACTGATGGCAGTGTCATAGAGCTTACTAATCCGTCTAATTTACCTGAGCCAACTCAGATCGATTATATGGAAGAGCCGGTGGTTTCTGCGGAGATTATGGTGACAACGGACTTTATCGGAAATGTCATGGAGTTATGCCAGCAGCGCAGGGGAACATATCTTAGTATGGAGTATATGGAGACCACCAGAGCGCTTTTAAAATATGATCTTCCCCTAAATGAGATTATTTATGATTTTTTCGATGCGTTAAAATCCAGGACGAAGGGGTATGCCTCATTTGATTATGAGATGAAGGGCTATGTACAGTCAAGTCTGGTAAAACTGGATATCCTCATCAACCACGAGGAGGTGGACGCGCTGTCGTTCATAGTCCATGCGGACAGCGCCTATGAGCGGGGCAGAAAGATGTGTGAGAAGTTAAAAAAAGAGATTCCCAGACACCTTTTTGAGATCCCCATACAGGCTGCCATTGGAAACAAGATCATTGCAAGGGAGACCGTGAAGGCGGTGAGAAAGGACGTCCTTGCAAAGTGCTATGGCGGTGATATTTCAAGAAAGAAGAAGCTCCTTGAAAAGCAGAAGGAGGGTAAGAAGCGTATGCGTCAGATCGGAAGCGTGGAGATTCCTCAGCAGGCTTTTATGAGCGTGTTAAAGCTGGATGAGGAGTAAGGATGAGGAAAATCGGAATTTACATTCACATTCCATTTTGCGCACGAAAATGCGATTACTGTGATTTTTTGTCAGCTCCTGGAGATATACATACCCAGGAGCTGTATTTTCATGCCCTGTGCAGACAGATAAGGCTTTGGGGAGAGCTTTATAAGCCCCAAAAGCTCTCTGTTTGCAGCATTTTTATCGGCGGAGGGACCCCGTCCATATGGTGCGGGACGTGGATAGGGACGGTTTTGGATACGGTAAGGGATAGCTTTTTTGTGGAAGAGGAAGCGGAGATTACCATAGAGTGTAATCCGGGGACATTAACACGCGAGAAGCTTGCTTACTACAGACCAGCCGGTGTGAACCGTCTTTCTATCGGTCTACAGTGCGCGGACAATACGCTCCTAAAGCGTCTCGGGCGCATTCATACCTGGGAGGATTTTCTGGAAAGCTATAGACTGGCGAGGGAGGAGGGCTTTGAGAACATCAACATTGACTTGATGAGCGCACTTCCAGACCAGACCATGGAATGTTATGAGGACACATTAAGAAAGGTGATCGCTCTGTCGCCGGAGCATATCTCCGCCTACAGCCTTATTGTGGAGGAGGGCACGCCGTTTTATACCAAGGACTTAAACCTTCCGGATGAGGATGTGGAGAGAAAGATGTATTATCGGACAAAGGAGCTGCTTTTAGAGGTAGGATATGGGCGCTATGAGATATCAAATTACGCAAGGCCGGGCTTTGAATGCCGCCATAATCTGCTTTACTGGACGGGTGAGGAGTATCTGGGCTTTGGAGTTGGGGCGGCGTCGCTGTTTATGGAACAGCGCTTTAAAATTATAGATTCGTTAAAGGATTATGTGGAGATTCTCACAGAAGATAAAAATTGTCTCCCAGAAGCAACCGTATGTGAGAGGCTGCGGACGCAGGTGCAGACCCTGACTAAAAAGGACAGAATGGAGGAGTTTTGCTTTCTGGGGCTTAGACGGACGGAAGGGATCTTTATGGATGACTTTGAGGGGCGGTTTGGTGTGCCCTTTATGAAGGTATATGGGGATGTGGTTTTGCGTTTTGAGAAAATGGGGTTACTGCGCAGGTCGGGAACACGCCTTGCTCTAACAGAGAGGGGCATTGATGTCAGCAATATGGTCCTAGCAGAGTTTCTGTTGTAGATTATTTTTGAGTAATTGAAACATTTTTCTGTATATGATATGATACAAGCGTTAAAAAGTCATGAGGGCGTTGCTTTTTTCTGCCAAGCATGATTTTGAGATGCCTTTATAAAGATAGTAAAGATAATAGCAGCAAGCTTGGAGGAAGGGCATTGTATCAGGAGTTTGCGTTTTTGTATGATATTTTTATGGATAATATCCCATACGAGGAGTGGTGCAAATACCTCTGTGAACTGCTAAGGGAGCAGGGAATCACAGAGGGACTGGTAGCGGAGCTTGGTTGCGGCACCGGAAACTTAACGGAGCTTTTAATGGATGCGGGGTATGATATGATTGGCATCGACAGCTCCGAGCAGATGTTAGAGGTGGCCAGAGATAAACTATATGACTTAGACTTTGAGGGGGAGCCGCCAATTTTGTACCTTAAGCAGGACATGCGAAAATTTGAGCTTTACGGCACGGTTAAGGCTGTGGTGAGCGTCTGTGATTCCATGAACTATCTTTTAAAAGAAGAAGATCTCTTAGCGGTCTTTAGGCTTGCAAATAACTACTTAGACCCAGGCGGCGTGTTTATCTTTGATATGAAAACGGATTATTTTTTTAAAAACCTTATGGGGGATCGCACCATCGCGGATGTGCGCGAGGACTGCGCCATGATCTGGGAAAACTCCTATGATAAGGAGAGTCACTTAAACATCTATCAGCTGACACTATTTGCAAAAGAAGAGGACGGCATGTATTCCCGCTCAGAGGAGCTTCATAGACAGCGAGCCTATACGCCGGAGCTTATAAAAAATCTCATAGAAAAAGCGGGAATGGAGTTTGTGGCGGTGTATGACGCCCTGACGCATAAGCCGCCAACGTTAGTTAGTGAACGCCTGTACTTTATTGCAAGAGAAATGCATCATGAGGGGAAGCTTTATGTATAATCCGTTTTTTACGGAAAGGAAAATGCAGAGCGAAAGGAATTAGATATGTCAGACTATTTTGTGCGCGCCACAGCGGCAAACTTACGGGTGCGGGCTTTTGCGGCGACAACGAGGGATTTAGTTGAGCATGCTAGACAGGCGCATAATACGAGCCCCGTTATGACGGCAGCCCTTGGCAGGTTACTCACCGCCGGAGTGATGATGGGGGCGGATATGAAAGGGGAGAATGATATCCTGACGGTAAAGATTGAGGGCGATGGCCCCGCAGGCGGCCTGGTGGTTACCGCAGACAGTCACGGAAATGTTAAGGGCTATGCCTATAATCCCAAGGTGCTCATTCCTGCAAAGCCAAATCATAAGCTTGACGTATCCGGAGCAATAGGGGCAGGAAGCCTGCAGATAATTAAGGATATCGGCATGAAGGAGCCGTATGTGGGAAAGACTGAGCTTATCTCCGGTGAGATCGCGGAGGATTTGACTTACTACTATGCCGTAAGCGAGCAGATCCCGTCATCGGTGGGCCTAGGAGTTTTAATGAACAGGGATAACACTGTCAGACAGGCGGGAGGAATCATTATCCAGCTAATGCCGGATGCGGGTGAGGATGTCATATCCGCGCTGGAGACGCGGCTTTTAGGAATCACATCCATCACCGCTCTTTTGGAGGAGGGACTGACGCCGGAGGAGATCCTTACGCGCTTACTTGGGGATATGGAACTGCAGATAACGGAAAGAGAACCCTGTCGGTTTTATTGTAACTGCAGCCATGAGAGGATCAGCAAGGCGCTTATCTCACTTGG
>CAZYLH010000074.1:0-4512 GCA_964648695.1 uncultured Lachnospiraceae bacterium
CCGTTTCATGTAGGTGTGGTACAGTGCAAGGACAGTTTTTACGGAGAACACGACCCCGAAAGCATGGCATCAAGCCATGAATTAAAGGCCAAGTGGGACGCATGGCTTAAGTGTGGGGCTCTTGCAAGCGAGATGGAATCTGCCACTCTCTTTGTGGTAGGAGCTGTGAGGGGGTTGCGCGTCGGAACTGTTTTGACGGTTTTTGGCAATCAAACCCGCCGTGAGATGAGGCTTAGCGATGAGCTTAAGTTTGACACGGACTTAGCGGTGCGCGTGGCTGTAGCTGCGATGAGAGAGCTGATAAAGGAAGATCTTACTGCCTGACCAGCTTGTTTTTGAAAAAAACAGTTTAATGAGCTTGAAATAAGGCGCATGTTCGTATATAATGGCGTACGGAGTTCATTAACTTAACTTTTACGTAAAGATAAAACCGGAGCACTTTCCGGGAAATGAAAATCAATCATAACAAAATGGAGGTAATCAAGATGATGAATTATCTGGAAATCGAGAAAGTCATCGGGAGAGAAATCCTGGATTCCAGAGGAAATCCCACTGTGGAGGCAGAAGTTATCCTGGTAGACGGCACTGTGGGAAGAGGTACCGCTCCCAGCGGAGCATCCACCGGTGAGTTCGAGGCATTGGAGCTTCGTGACGGCGACAAGAGCAGATATCTTGGCAAGGGAACTACAAAGGCGGTGGAGAATATCAACACCATCATCGCAGATGCTATCGTAGGCATGGATGCATCCGATATCTACGCAGTTGACGCAGCGATGATCGCCGCAGACGGAACAAAGGACAAGTCCAAGATTGGCGCAAATGCCATCCTGGCTGTTTCCATTGCAACCGCTCGTGCAGCTGCTATCGCTCTTGATATTCCTCTTTACAGATTTTTGGGCGGAATCACTGGCAATCGTCTGCCTGTTCCGATGATGAACATCTTAAACGGCGGAGCACATGCTACAAACACTGTGGATACACAGGAGTTCATGATCATGCCCGTAGGCGCACCTTCCTTTAAGGAGGCTCTGCGTTGGTGTGCTGAGGTATTCCATGCACTGGCATCCATCTTAAAGTCCAAGGGCCTTGCTACCTCTGTAGGTGATGAGGGCGGTTTTGCACCTAACCTCTCAAGCGATGACGAGACCATCGAGACCATTCTTGAGGCAGTAAAGAAGGCTGGCTATGAGCCTGGAAAAGATTTCATGATCGCACTTGACGCTGCTTCATCTGAGTGGAAGAGCGAGAAGGGCAAGGGATATTACAAGCTGCCTAAAGCTGGAACAGAGTATACCTCTGACGAGCTGATTGAGCACTGGGCAGCACTCTGCGAGAAGTACCCCATCATCTCCATCGAGGATGGCCTTGATGAGGAAGACTGGGAGGGCTGGAAGAAGTTTACCGCCCGCTTAGGAGACAAGGTACAGCTGGTTGGAGACGACCTTTTCGTTACCAATACAGAGCGCCTTTCTAAGGGTATTGCAAGCGGAGCAGGTAATGCGATCCTGATTAAGCTTAACCAGATCGGCTCTGTATCTGAGACACTTGAGGCTATCAAGATGGCTCACAATGCAGGCTATGCAGCAATCTCCTCTCACCGTTCCGGAGAGACAGAGGATACCACCATCGCTGACTTGGCAGTGGCATTAAATACCTGCCAGATCAAGACCGGTGCGCCCAGCCGTTCCGAGCGTGTAGCTAAGTACAATCAGCTTCTGCGCATTGAGGAGGAGTTAGGAGCCAGCGCTGTATATCCGGGTATGGATGCATTCCATGTAAAGCGCTAAGTTGTAAGGAGCATTATAAGAAAAACGCAAAACAGGCCGGGCTATGCCCGGTCTGTTTGTCAGTAAGCCCGGCAGAGGGGGCGTAGGGTGGATTTTGCAAAAAAATTAACGCTTTGAGCTTTGATTTTTATAAGGGAGCTTGGCAGATGATAAAGATATACCTTTATAGGGATAGAGAGAAGAAGTTCACGAATCATGCCTGGCAGCATGATACGGCGCTTAGGATTCTAAATCAGGAGAGAGCGCGCCCGGAAAATGGAGATCTGATCTATCACAACATCACCCACAGCTCAAATATGGTGGCGGTCGCTTTTGCACAAGCTCCCATCGGAGTGGATTTAGAGTTAAAAAGAAAGGTCAACCCGCGGCTAGAAAAAAAAATACTTTCGCCTGAGGAGCTGAGCTACCTTAAGGAAAGAAAGGCAGATGATATGGAGCTTTTGCTGCATTGGACCTTAAAGGAGAGCTATGGAAAGGCACTGGGTGTGGGGATTGCATATCCTCTTAAAGGCGTAGAGATGATACCAGAAACCGGTAAAGGCCTTGATGAGTGGAGGAGTGTTACCTGCTCTGATAGCCGAATGAGCTGTTATGCGATGCGAACGGAGGAGTTTGTGCTGTCTGTCTGCCTTTGCCAGCCGGGAGAGCATATTCCACAGCTGATATTCTAGCTTGTCCCATGTTACAAAAAGTAACATAAATGTTAACCACCTTTTAAAAAACAGAAGTTTTCGTGAAATTACTTGAAAATCTCGGCTTGCATGTTAAAATATGACCTGAGAAGTCCCAAAAAGGTGCCTTATCATCAATTGAGATGATAAAGGCTTCTTCATTAAAATGGAGTAAATGCGCGTGATTTAGCGCGACTCTTGGAGGAATATTTATGAGAAAAATGAAAGGCATCCTTGTCAGTGTAATGTTTCTTGCCTTTGCCATGGCATTTACACAGGCTGCGCTGGCGCAGGACGATACTTCGGACGTGGAGGAGACAGCGCCCGATGGAGTCTATGTGGGAAGTATATCTGTTGGCGGTATGACTGCTGATGAGATAGAGCAGGTTATAGAGGAATACATTGAGACTGTAAAAGGGCTTACGCTTGAGATTCAGTCTGACGCGGGAAGTACACAGATAGAGATCTCGGATATGTCCCTTGAGTGCAACAATAGTGAAGCCGTTGTTTATACCGCTATCGGAAGCTGGAACGCTGGGAGCCTCATCACCCAGTATAAGCAGGCTAAGGATCTTGAGTACAAAAATCTTTACCTCGAGCTGGATTTTTCTTTGGACGCAAGCGCTCTGGCAAGCTATCTGATTAGCCAGATCCCGGACTTAGAGACAGATCCTGTAAATCCCACCGTGACAAAAACTTCAAGCGGAGTGTTTAAGGTTACTGAGGGTGAAAATGGATATACTATTGACTATGACGGAACCTATGAGGCAGTGGTTAAAGCTCTTGCCAACTACGATGGAAACGGTGACATCATTGAGGTTGAGGTTGTAGGTGTTGTCACGGAGCCGGAGTTTGATACCTCTGTATTTGACGGCATTGGAGATATACTTGGAGAGTGGACGACCTCCTACACTGCCGGGGGCTCATCAGAAGATCGCGCCACAAACGTGCGTCTTGCCACCAGTAAGATTAACGGCACTGTGCTGATGCCGGGAGAGACCTTCTCCTTCTGTGACGCAGTGCAGCCATTTACAGCTGAGGAGGGCTATAAAGAGGCGGGTACATATATCGACGGTCAATCAGTGGATGATTTAGGCGGCGGAGTTTGCCAGGTTTCTACTACACTGTATAATGCAGTGCTCTGGGCAGAGCTTGAGGTACCGGAAGGCGGGCGCAAGCAGCACTCAAAGAGCGTGGATTATGTGGAAGCATCCATGGATGCCATGGTATATGTAAAGTACGGAAGTGATTTTCTCTTTACCAACAACACAGACCATGCGATTTATATAGAAGCCTATACGACTGTGGTCAGCTCCACTGAGGAGACGGTGACATTTAGGATTTACGGAACAGAGTATCGTGCTGAGAACAGAACAATCGAATACGAGTCAGTTATCTTAGAGGAGACCTGGCCGGATCCCGTATATGAAATTGTGTATGATGATGAAGAATATGATATGTATGAGGAGGACCCTGGCGTAGAGGTGACATATGCTGAGGTTTTAGAGATGCCTCACAAGAGGATCGTGTCGCAGCTGATAAAACATGTCTATATTGACGGTGTGGAACAGGGCGAGGGGACAGTCCTGCATACGGATACATATGCCATGTCAGTTGGAACGCTGGCGATAAATTCGAAGTCGACCATCACAAAGATAGAGTATGATACGGATACTCTGGAAATAACGGTCTTAGAGCTTTCCAATGTCTATTATGACGGAATCGAGGAGACTGAAGAAGAGACAACTGAGGAAGAGACCACCAAATCTAAAGAAACCACGACGTCCAAGGAAACGACCACTACTAAAGAAACGACGACCAAACAAACCACTACAGCTAAAGAAACGACAACCACTAAAGAGACCACTACGGCTAAGGAGACGACCGCATCGTCCAGTGAGACGACCGCCTCCTCTCAGACAAACTCGTCTACAGAGACTGAGGCAGAGGCGGATTCAGCATCGCAGTCGGATTGATGAAGGTATAGAATAAGGATACAAAGCAGTGACACTGACAGTAGAGACCATTGTGAGTCAAAAGCTGTCAGTGTCGTG
>CAZYLH010000075.1:0-4255 GCA_964648695.1 uncultured Lachnospiraceae bacterium
CACACCTCCCTGCAGGGATGAGCCACACAGCCCTTACACTGGTTGCTCACCTCGTACATATTGGACTCACAGGCATTGCACGCAGATGGGATCACCTGCATCAGGGGCGGCTCGTAATATTTTTCATCAATATCGCTGTTTTCGATACCCTGGGTCGCGTGCACCGGCTTATCCTCCGGGCGAAGTGATAGGCCCATCGCAAGCCTTACTCTCTCACGCGTTATCTCGTGCTCTCTGTAGATACTCTCGCAAAAGTGGGGAGTCTCCCCCTCAGTGATCTCATATGGTATCGCCTCGATGTCATCAATCAGATTATCCGTGTGATAGGCAATCTCGGCAATGCGCATAAACACTGCCTTTCTAAGCCTTCTAACATCTGTTTCAAGTCCTCTCATATATCATCACCTTCCTCATACGTTGATAGTCGATGAGACGCTAAAATTTGCCGCAGGATTCATCAGCTTCTTTATGGCGTCATTTAAACCCTTTACTGACAGCTTGTAGGTAAAAAACAGCTCCT
Organism: uncultured Lachnospiraceae bacterium; assembly: GCA_964648695.1. GTDB lineage: Bacteria > Bacillota > Clostridia > Lachnospirales > Lachnospiraceae > UBA4292. Next base: position 521 of record CAZYLH010000075.1, read on the forward strand.
GAAGCGCAGCCTCCGCCTGCATCCAGTCCATGAGCTTTGCGTAATCGTGCTTAGAGGGGTTTAACCACACGATCCTCTTAAAATGCTTCTTATAAAGCTGCAGCCACTCATAGCCGGACAGCCCGTCATTTGGCCCTCTAAAATTTCCGTCCGGCGCATAAAGCTCCTCAGCCGCCATCTGCATATCCCCCACGATCACCACTCTGTAATCCGCGTCTAGGTTTTTAAAGAGCCAGTCGCTGCTTACCCAGTCGCCGTCCGCGCACTCCGGAGTTTTATACACATGGCTGTATATGCAGTTATGGAAATAATAGGTCTTTACGTCTTTAAAATGGTTTGCCTTGTGAACCGCCTGAAAGAGGTTGTTGCACAGATTCATATACGGGATCATGGTGCCGCCAGAATCAAACAAAAGCAAAAGCTTAACCGTGTTCTTTCTTGGCTGAGTCATCTCGATCTTTAAATATCCGCCGTTATTGCATGTCGATGAGATGGTGCCGTCTAAATCCAGCTCCGTCTTTGGAATATCCAGCCTTCCGGAATACTGGCGAAGCCTCCTAAACGCCACCTGAAACTGACGGTAGTTTAGAGCCTTATCCGTCCGCCAATCCCTGTATCTCTCCTCATCTATAACCGCAAAGGCGCTTTGCATACCGGTCTTTCCGCCGATGCGTATACCGCCCGGCGCCTTTCCAGAATGTCCAAAGGCAGATGTGCCGTGCGTGCCGATCCACTGGTTGCCGCCGTCATGCCGCCCCTGCTGCTGGGCCTTTCGCTCCCTGAAAAGCTCCTCCACCTTTTTCTTATCCTTATCGCCCTTATCCTTTAATAGGAAGTTATAGTCATCCTCCGGGCGCATCAGGCGGTTAAGAGCGTCCTCATCATCGTCCTGGGTCTTTAGCCATTCCTTAAACTTATCCGGGATCTTACCCGCAGCCTTAACGCTCTTAAAATATTCCAAAAAAGCCTTGTCGTATTTGTCAAAATCCGTCTCGGATTTTACCAGTATCATTCTGCCGGTATAATAAAAATTTGTAAGAGAAGCGCCAACAAGCCCCTGCTTTAGCGCTTTCTGCAGATTAAGCCACTCCGTGGTGGAGACGTCTAACCCCTTTGCCCTCAGCAAATAGAAAAATGCAGTAAACATTTAATACCCTGCCCTGTTCCTCTTGATCGTCTCAAGATCCTCATCCTTTTTTACCACTACGCCGATAAAGGGCAGCTCCTTTTTAATCTTTTCTAAAGGGATCCCTTCTATCATCAGCGCCTGGATCCAGTCGATAAGCTCCGAGGTGGCAGGTTTTTTCCTAACATCCCTCATGGAACGGATCTCATAAAACACATTCATCGCCTCCTTAAGAAGCGCATCCTCTAAGTGATCAAAATGCGCCTTTACGATCTCCTCCATAAGCTCAGGTCTTGGAAACTCAATGTAGTGGAAGATGCAGCGGCGCAAGAATGCGTCCGGCAGCTCTTTTTCTGCATTGGATGTGATAATCACAATGGGGCGCTGCTTTGCCGCAACCGTCTCCCCCGTCTCATGGATGTAGAACTCCATCTTATCCAGCTCCCAGAGAAGGTCGTTTGGAAACTCAAGGTCAGCCTTGTCAATCTCATCAATCAGAAGCACCACCTGCTCCTCGCTCTTAAACGCCTCGCCAAGTTTTCCAAGCTTGATATAGTGGGCAATGTCATCCACACCCTCCTCCCCAAACTGGCTGTCGTAAAGGCGCTGCACCGTGTCATACACATATAGCCCGTCCTGCGCCTTGGTGGTGGACTTTATATTCCAGATATATAAAGGCTTACCTAACGCCTTTGCCACAGCATCCGCAAGCATGGTCTTTCCGGTTCCGGGCTCACCCTTTATGAGAAGGGGCTTTTTTAGGGCGATGGCGATATTCACAGCCGCCAAAAGCTCCTCGCTTGCTATATAATCCACGGTTCCCTTAAAGGTGTTTGCTTCACTCATGTATTTCTACTCCCATCTGTCACATATTGAATTTATTTGATCTGTAAACTTTGCCAAATCCTTGTTTGCCATGCCCTCAGATTTTTTGATAAGTGCCATAAGGCGCTGCCCGGCAGCAAGTAGCCTTGCATAAACCGCGCTTGCTCTTCTTGTGGGTGCTGTCTTTGGCTGTATGTACTCGCGAACGCCCTCGCTAAGCCATACACCGGCTGCCAGGTCATAGACCGATCCGCTGTAGGGTGCCTTAGCGGAAACGCCCATAATGCGTTCCACCTCCTCGGCAAAGGTGTCGCACACTGCATCATCCCCATGAACAATGAAAATCTGACGGGGTTTCTTCTTATCAAAAGCCTTAATCCACGCCAAAAGGCCGTCGTGGTCCGCGTGTCCGCTGATACCCTCTATTCTCTCCATCCTGGCCTCAACCGCAATTTCCTCACCAAAGAGCTTTACGCTATCCGCCCCGTCTAGTAAAATTCTCCCAAGGCTTCCCACAGCCTGGTAGCCGGCAAAGAGTATCGTACACTCCTTTCGCCAGAGATTGTGCTTTAAGTGATGGCGGATACGGCCCGCATCACACATTCCGGAGGCTGACAAAATGACCTTTGGCGCGGTGTCCGCATTGATCTGCTTTGAATCATCACTCGTGACCGAAAGCCTTAGGCCCTGAAAGGAGATCGGGTTTCTTCCAGATTCCACTATCTCCATCGCTTCCTCATCAAAGCACTCCTCAAAATTGGCATGAAAGACATGGGTTGCCTCCACCGCCATGGGGCTGTCCACGTAGACCTCAACATTTTGAAACCGCCCAAGCCTGCCGGAGTTTTTTATCTTTCTAAGGAAATAGAGCATCTCCTGGGTTCTGCCAACCGCAAAGCAGGGCACAACCACATTTCCACCCTGCTCAAATGTCTCAAGCATAACCTCTAAGAGCTTCTTTTCATAATTATCCTTAACGCCGTGGTTTCTATCCCCATAGGTAGATTCCATAACCACATAATCCGCCTCATCTATATAGTGCGGATCCCTAATAAGCGGCTGATTGCTGTTTCCGATATCCCCTGAAAAGACGATCTTTTTTGTCACATCGTTTTCTGTAAGCCACAGCTCGATGCTGGCAGACCCTAAGAGATGCCCCGCGTCCACAAAGCACACTCTAACTCCATCACAGAGGGTAAACTCCTCCATATAGCTGTGCTCATAAAAGTGCGTGAGCACCCCTTCTGCATCCTCCATGGTGTACAGCGGTAAAACCTCTGGCTGACCTTTTCTCTTTCCCTTACGGTTTTTCCACTCGGCTTCTGTCTCCTGGATATATGCGGAGTCCTTTAGCATGATTGTGCTAAGCTCGCTTGTCGCCTTTGTGGTGTGAACCTCACCTCTAAAGCCGTGGGCGTAGAGAAGCGGCAAAAGCCCCGTATGGTCTATGTGGGCATGAGTGATCAGCACATAATCTATCTGCGCCTCACTGACCGGCAGAGGCTGATTTACATAGATGTTTTGCCCCTGCTCCATGCCATAGTCCACCAAGATATTCTTTCCATTCACCGACAGATAATGACAGCTCCCCGTCACCTCGTGGTCGGCGCCGATAAACATAAGCTTCACAAAAAGCCCCCCTTCCCAAGGTCTTTTTCTTGCTTATGAGCAAGTTTATTTGGAATAACGATGCCTACGGATTGCTTCGTGCTACGCACTTCCACAATTCTACCATGGAGTTGTAAATTTGTCACCAAATTTTAAGGATAATAAGAAAGTTTTCT
>CAZYLH010000076.1:0-3885 GCA_964648695.1 uncultured Lachnospiraceae bacterium
TAAGGAGGAAGCATGAAATTTTCAGAGATGCCCTATGAACGGGTTGATATGGAAAAGTTTAAGAAAAAAGCGCAGGAATTAATGGGGCGCTTTGATGAGGCAAAGAGCGGGAAGGAGCAGTACGCGATCAAGCAGGAGCTTGATAAGGAGAAAGAGCATGTGACATCGATGATGACCATCGCCTCTGTACGCAACAGCATTAACGTAGCGGATGAATTCTATAAGGCGGAGAAGGATTATTATGACGAACAGGCTCCAATCCTTACTGGAATTATCACTGCGTTTAACAAAAAAATGTTTGAATCCCCCTACAGAGCTTATCTGGAGGAGAAGATTGGAAGCGTGCCGTTTAAGAGCATAGAGCTTTCTCTAAGATGCTTTGACGAAAAGATCATTCCCCTTATGCAAAAGGAAAATGCGCTTGTTTCACAGTACGAGGAGCTTCTTGCAAAGGCAGAGGTGGACATGGATGGAGACGTTGTAAACCTCTCAGGACTTGGAAAATACCTATCAAGCGCTGAGCGCGATGTGAGAAAAAAGGCGGCAAAAAAGCGTAGCGAATTTTTTGTGGAGCACTTAGAAGAGCTTGATAGCATATATGATGAGCTGGTTAGAAACCGCACCGCTCAGGCAAAGGCCCTGGGATATGAGAACTACACCCAGATGGGGTATGACCGCATGAACCGTAACAGCTACACCAGGCAGATGGTGGAGGCGTTTAGGGATCAGATAAAGACATACTGGGTGCCGTTTTGCGAAAAGCTCCATGATGAGAGAAGAAAGCAGCTGGGCCTTTTACAGCTTGCACACTATGATGAGGGGATATACTATCCGCAGGGAAATCCAAAGCCTGTGGGAACTCCAAAGGAAATACTTGCCGAGGGCCTTAAGATGTATAAGGAGCTCTCTTCTGAAACGGGAGAGTTTATGCAGTTTATGACGGAAAATGAGCTCTTTGATGTGCTTGGAAGAAAAAACAAGCGCACCGGAGGCTATATGACATTCATCCCGGATTATAAGGCGCCGTTTATCTTTGCAAACTTTAACGGAACAAGCGGGGATGTAGATGTGATCACCCACGAGTGCGGGCATGCCTTCCAGGGTTATGTCTCTAGGGATTATGAAATCCCGGAGTGGAGGGATATCACAATGGAGACGGCAGAGACTCATTCAATGTCCATGGAATTTTTCACAGAGCCTTGGATGGATAAGTTCTTTGGCGAGCGTGCAGATGAGTATGTAAAAATGCACCTGATGGATGCCATCTGCTTTATTCCATACGGCTGCATGGTGGATGAATTCCAGCACATTGTGTATGATAATCCGGATCTTACGCCCGCCAAGCGGCGCGCCGAGTGGAGAAAGCTTGAGAAAGTTTACAAGCCTCACCTTGACTATGAGGATGATGAGTACCTAAACGGCGGCGGCTTTTGGCAGAAGCAGCATCATATCTACACCTATCCGCTCTACTATATCGACTACAGCATAGCTCAGACGGACGCGCTGCAGTTTAAGGTATGGATGGATAAGGATTATAAGGCTGCATGGGAGAATTACTTAAAGCTGTGCCAGCTTTCTGCAAAGGATTATTTTGTGAACATGATCACCGAGTGCGGGCTAAAGAGCCCATTTGAGGAAGGCACCATTAAGGAGCTGGTGGATGCACTTAAGATGAGATCATAAGGTGGACTATGTCTGAGAAACGCGTTTTAGTAAAAACTGAACTAGTAAAAAAGGGTAAAAGGGGAATACTGAATGTAATCTTTGGGCGAACGGCATTCATCGCATTACTGATTTTATTCCAATGTGTACTCTTTTTTGGATGCATAACCTATCTGGGGCGATATGTGTATATTGCCCTGGGTGGTTTTGTTATTTTATCCGGTTTAAACATGATTTTTATCTTAAATACAGAGGATAATCCCGCGATAAAGCTTAGCTGGTGTATCCTTACCGGTGTGCTACCCGCTTTTGGCATCACATTGTACTGGTTTGTGAGAAAGGACCTAGGACACAGGGTTGAAAAGAGGGTGATGACATCCGTTGTTGAAAATAGCAAGAAGTATGCGCCGGAGCAAAAGGAGCTTATGGAGGAGCTAAAAACTAAAAATCCTGCCCTTCATAATCTTGCCAGCTATACTGCGGCAAACGGCGGATATGTGGCCTATAAGAATTCTTCAGTGCGCTATTTTCCGCTTGGAGAGGACAAGATGGAGGCTCTGGTTAGGGAGCTTGAGAGCGCAAAGAAGTTTATCTTCATGGAGTACTTTATCATCAACATGGGCTCCGTGTGGGAGGAGATATTAAATATCCTTGCAAAAAAGGCTGCTGAAGGGGTAGAAGTGCGGCTAATGTATGACGGAACCCTCTCCCTTGTGGCCCTGCCACATAATTATCCCAGCCAGCTTGCAAAGCTTGGCATCAAGTGCAAGGTCTTTTCTCCGATCTATCCCTTTGTATCCGTTGCCTATAACAACAGAGATCACAGAAAAGTAGTTGTAATCGACGGAAGAGTGGCGTTTACCGGAGGCGTCAACCTTGCGGACGAGTACATGAACAGAAAAGAAGTTTACGGTCACTGGAAGGACACTGCGGTAGAGGTTAAGGGCGAGGCTGTATACGGATTTACGCTGATGTTTTTGCAGATGTGGAATATGACGGGTATCCAAAAGGATTTGGACACTTATCTGGCGCAGTGCAATAAAAAAGAGAAAAATGCCGCCGGTGTGGTTATCCCCTTTGGAGACAGTCCATTAGATCACGAAAATGTCGGAGAGATGGTCTATCTGGATATCATTAACAGAGCGCAGCGCTATGTATATATCATGACGCCTTATCTGGTGCTGGATAATGAGCTGATCACAGCTTTAACATTTGCCGCAAAACGCGGGGTGGATGTGCGGATTCTTTTGCCCCATATACCGGATAAAAAGTACGCTTTTGCTCTGGCAAAGACTCATTATCCGCAGCTTTTAAGAGCGGGAGTAAAGCTCTATGAGTATACGCCTGGTTTTGTCCATGCAAAGGAATTTGTAAGCGATGATGTGCGGGCTGTGGTAGGTACCATAAATCTGGATTACAGAAGCTTATATCTGCACTTTGAATGCGGAATATATATGGAGGGCGTGGATGCTATCTCTGATATCATAAAGGATTTTGAGGAGTGCATAGATATTTCTATGATGGTCACAGAAGAGACTATAAAAAATACCTCCATCTGGTATAAAATCTCTGGCCCCATCTTAAAGCTTATTGCGCCGCTGATGTAAGCCGTGCGGGAAAATACGATAAGTAAAGGGGACTTACGTAAATATGGATTCGGAGAGAAAGCAGGCGACTTACGAGGAGTATTACCCATCAGCAGATGACAAAATGGCTTGTAAAATAATTTTAAGGAGAAGTTAAAAACATGGCTCAGAAGTTTATAAAAACCCCTGTAAAGGGGATGTGCGATATGCTGCCGTTTGACATGCGCCTTAGGGAGCGCGTGCTTTCTATGATAAAAAAGACCTATGCCTCATATGGCTTTATGCAGATTGAGACACCGGTGATGGAGCATATCGAAAACCTGACCAGCAAGCAGGGCGGAGATAATGAAAAGCTCATCTTTAAGGTGCTAAAGCGCGGTGCGGAGCTTAAAAGGGCGCTTGAGGCGCAAAACGGGGAGCTTTCTGATTGCGGTCTGCGCTATGATCTGACGCTTCCCCTTGCAAGGTACTATGCAAACAATAAAGAAAAGCTCCCAAGCCCCTTTAAGGCGCTACAGATCGGAAACGTGTGGAGAGCGGACAATCCCCAGAAAGGCCGCTTTAGGCAGTTTACACAGTGTGATATCGACATTTTAGGGGATGAGACAAATCTGGCGGAGATAGAGCTGATTTTGGC
>CAZYLH010000077.1:0-3835 GCA_964648695.1 uncultured Lachnospiraceae bacterium
GTAGAGGGCCTGATCGTCCGTGTCGCTTGTTATGGTGATGGTATCTCCCGCATAGGCATAGCCGATATCCAGAATGAAGCGGCGTGTCAGGTTTGAGTGCGTGACAGTCTGGGTGGCGCGGGAGCCGTCCCCGCTGGTGATGGTGGTGGTCGCATCGTCTATACTGCTGTTTAAGAGGTACGCATAGTAATAGCCGTCTTCCGTCACGGTGTATGTCATCGTGGAAGAGGTTGTTGATGATACGGATATATTCTTAAACGTCTCCTCAAGGCCCGTGGCAGCGCTGACAAAATTGTTCTGCGTTTCTATAGGATTAGAGTCGATGACCCAGAGCTCCTCCATATCTGAGGGAAGCATAAACCCAAGTGGCAGGACGCAGGTGTTTTCGTAGAGCTTTACGCTACCGGAAGTCTGCACCAGCGTTCTAAGGGCATTGTCCGAATATGTGATGTTTGAGAGCTCATACTTGATGGAAAAAATCATATCCACAAGCAGTGTTGCGCCGGTTTTACTATAGGCGTTTGTCGCCGCCTCCATGCCAAGGGTCTTATAGTAAGTAGACAATGCAGCGTTTGCGGTGGAGGAGAAGGTGGATATGGATGAATACTGATACCAGGAGCCGTCGTTCTTTGTGCGAAGCCGTAGCTTTTCAGTCCGGTAAAAAACGCTGTCGGAAATGCTATCCGCATACTCTAAAAGGGTGGCATAGTCATCGTCATACTCCACATAGTTGGTTCTTGAGACTGTGGTGACGCTTGTAAGACTTGTGTTCATGTAGTTTTCTGTAAAGACAACCAATAGGCTTATGATAACAAGAATGACCGTGCTTTTTTGGTATCTGGAGCGTAAGAATATTAAAAGCCCGTAAATTCCTACAAATAAGATCGACACATAGTAGACCGGAAAATTCCAGGTGCTCTCCTCGGAATAAAGTGCCTCGCAAAGGAGTATAAAGCCTATGGCCACGCCGATACTTATCCCAACCTGCTTTTTGCTTCTGTCTTCTAGTCCCATATAGCCTTTGTACGCCATGGTGAGCACAAGGAAGATGTAGACAAACGACTGGCGGCAGGGCAGGGAGTTTGGATAGTGAAAGCCATGCCAGATGAAGTTTAAGAAATTCATCGAAAAGCTTGCAAGGAGGAATAAAAGCATGCAAAAATAGACAATCTTTTCTTTTAGCCCCACCTTTTTATTCATCACATATAGGGGGATGAAGATAAGCACTGCGACGCCGCAGAAGATATTTGGCCAGTGCTCAAGCCCTAAGTGCACCTCTACATTGTCCAGATGTCTGGCAAGCATTTCAAGAATGGAAAAATAAGAGGAAAAGGTTGTCGGGAAGGTGGAATCTGCGGAGGCGCTAAGCTGAAGCGCACAGTAGGCGGGAAGTAAAAGCACCGCGGAGATTCCTCCGGCAAGCAGAGAGTAGCCGACAAATTCAAGGACTTTTTTAGGGTAATTTGTATAGTGGACGCGGGTAAAATGCACGCCTCGCTCCTCATCATACAGGGTCTCCTCATGGCTTACCGGCTGCATCACTATAAGCATGATAAAGTAGCATACCAGTGCTATGCAGATCATTATGGAGATGTAGTAGTTTGTCAGGATGGAAAACGCGAGGGTAAGGCAGTACAGCAGACATTTGTCCTTTTTTACCATGCGCTCAAGGCCCCATATGATGATGGGGAAGATAACAATGCAGTCTAACCACATGATATTCCAGCTGTAGGCTGCCATGTAGCCGCTCAAGGCGTAAAAGCATGCAAACATGGTGATAGAATAGTCGTTTCTTCCTGTGTGCTTTTTTAGATAATACGCCATGGTTGCGCCAGAGAGCGCTATTTTTAAGACAATGGTGTAGGTGACAAACTCGATGACGAATTCTTCCGGGCAAAAAATTAAAAGCCAGTTTATGGGGCTTGCCAGGTAGTAGCAAAAAAGCGCCAGAAAGTTTGAACCATTTCCTATGTCCCAGGAGTATAGAAGGCTCTCCCCGTTCTGGAGCTTATTTAAAAGCTCCTTAAAGAAGGGGGCGTACTGGTGATATAGATCGGTTCTTAGGAAGCTTCTGTCACCGAACGGATAAATCCCGCGTTCGATAAAGACTAAAAGCATGACAAAAAGCGGAATAAAAAAAGCCAGAATAACGGGCTTATTTTGGTTTAGCTTTTGCAAAATGGAAGCTAGTATGATGCCTATACGGCTCTGCTTTTTTGGGGCAGCGGGCGCGGTTTCCTTAGATATGGTCTGTGTCATGAGATACCTCCTTGCTGTCCTTAAATATGATAAACTTACTTGCAAAATAGTTCATGATAACAACAAATACATTTGAAAAGATCTTGGCGATCCAGTTTTCTATGTGGACATAGTCCACGGTAACAATCATAAACACCGCCTCAAACGCCAGTGAGAGTAGGCGGGCTGTTATAAAGGTGTAAAATTCATGGAGAAGTGTTTTTCCTTCCCAGTTATTGCTTCTAAATACAAAGATCTTGTTTACAAAGAAGGCAAATATTACGGACACAACCCACGAAAGAATATTTGAGGAAAATGTACTCATCCCCAGCTTGTAATAGCAGCAGAAATTTACAAGATAGTTGATTACGGTGGTGAGTATGCCGCATATCAGATAGGAGATGGTCTCATGGTTTATGAGCCTTTCCCTCAGTAGATGTTTATTTATTTTCATCAAAATTACTTTCCTTTATTATATAGACAGGCCTGTTCTTTACCTCTAGGAAAATGCGGGATATGTATTCTCCAAGTATGCCGATGGAAAACTCAATAATCCCGCCTAAGAATAACACAGCGCAGAGGGTGGTTACATAGCCGGGCACGGAGATGCCAAAGATCAGCGTCTGTATAAGGGTGATGCAGATATAGATAAAGGCCACCACCGATATGAAAAATCCCAGAGCACAGACTATGCGCAAAGGCGCTGTGGAGAACGCCATAAGGCCGTCGATGGCATATGAAAACAGGCTCCTAAAGCTCCACTTGGTTGTCCCGATAGCGCGTTCTACATTTTCATAAGGGATCCACTTGGTGTTAAAGCCCACCCACATAAAGATACCCTTTGAGAAGCGCTGGCGCTCAGAAAGAAGCAGTATGGCATCCACCATCTGCCGACTCATAATGCGAAAGTCAACCGCGCCCTCCTCTATCTTTACATCGCTTAGGCTGTTACTAAGCCTGTAAAACATTGAGGAAAAGCAGCTTCTAATTCTAGCCTCCCCTTTTCTGGAGCTTCTTTTTGCGGCAACACAGTCATAGCCCTCCTCTATGCCCGCTATCATATCGGGGATCATGGCGGGAGGGTGCTGAAGGTCCGCGTCCATGACGATCACATAATCAGCAGAGCTGTTTTTAAGCCCTGCATATATGGCAGCCTCTTTTCCAAAATTTCTGGAAAAGCTTATATAGTGCACATTGGAATGAAGGCTTGCGAGAGCCTTCATTCGGGAAAGAGTGTCGTCTTTACTTCCGTCATTTACAAAGATATATCTAAATTCATAGCCGGTAATCTCACTAACGCAGGCATTTGTTTCATTATAAAAAGTGGCGAGCACCTCCTGCTCGTTATAGCAGGGCACCACCAGGTCAACTGTTTTCATAATATCTGGCTCCTGACATAAATGGATAAAGGCTTTTGGTAAATGAGCCCTACCCTAAAAAGCACTTTCCTGTCAGGACATTGTACACTAGGAATGTGAAAAAGTAAAGGAAAAAACACCGCCGACACATGTAAATAGGAAGTCATAATGACTAGGATAAGGCTAAATTTTGGCTTGATTTTTTGGTGAACAAGCATTACAATAGGGAAAGAATTTTT
>CAZYLH010000078.1:0-3653 GCA_964648695.1 uncultured Lachnospiraceae bacterium
GCTGAGACTGGAAGTTTAAGCGAAGATGAGCAGACAAATAATAGTGAAAGCTCCAGCACAGAAGAAACAACGGACGCTGAGACTTCTAGCGATGAAGAGCAGACAGAAGATACAACATCCACACAGACCGGAGATAACAGCAGGTTCTTCCTTTGGATTATTCTAATTCTGGCGGTGTGTGCAGGACTGACTGGCACAATTATCTACAGCCGCAAGAAAAAATACATAACATACGACGAACTTAAAAAACACGAGTGATAAGGGCCGGATGGGCGATAGAGTTTTACACAGACGGGGGTAACTACAAGATCGTCCTTTGGTTTTAAGAGTTTACATGCAGTGACTGATAGGCGGCGGATATAAAATCCGCTGTCTATCATTTTTTTGGAGAAACTTTTAAGTAAAAATCAACAAAAAACCATTTGACATTTTGTGAAAAACAGACTATAATTCGTCAAAGTCAGCGAGGAGCCGATATAAGTGTTTATTTACGAGCAGGAGGCTGTATGCACAGCAGGAAACTGTAAATCAAAACTTTTTGCAACATAGAAAAGAGGGATGAAATGGAGACTGTAAAGATAAAATTAAACACGATTGAGAAGGTAAAAAATTTTGTGAGCATATTGGCAAAGCATGACGGATATTTTGATCTCAAATCAGATATGCGAATTGTAGACGCCAAATCCATCATGGGTATTTTGACCATGAATTTGACAAAGAGCATGGAACTGCACATTATTCGGACAAATGATAATATGGAAGATCTGATGAACGATCTAACCCCATTCCTGGCAGTGTAAATAAACAGAGAAGAAGACACCGTTTGGACTGTTATTGTCCTAAATGGCGTCTTTTTTTATAAAAACGTATAAATGTTTGAAAAAAAAAACAAAATGCTTCTTGTATTGGAGAGTTGAAGAAGTTATAGTACGAGTGGATAGCTGTTATGCGGTAAAGGTCGAAAGGAGAGCGGCCAAGTGTTACAGCGGATTACGGAAAAACGTGAAAAGATAGGAAGGCTTGGAAAGGCGGAAAATAATTATGGATGAGAATAATAAGTTACAGGAATATTTGCAGGCAATGAGATTTAAGAAAGCGGTAATCGGCGGTGTGGATGAGGAGGACGTTTTAATCCACATCAAAAAGATTTGCGACATGGCCCGTGAGGAGATGGAGAGACAGATAGGAGTCTATGAGACCCTGGCGTACAAGAAGCAGGAGGAGATAGACTCTCTTCAGTCGCAGATGGAACATTACCGTGACGAATGTCAGCAGCTTAAGGTTGCTAACGGACAGTTAGAGAACCGAATAGAGGGAATGCAGGCAGAGGTAGAAAGGTACGGAACAGCAAGAGCGCGCGCAGAGCAGGAGGAAAAGAAGTACCTTGCAAAGCATCGTGAGCTTTTTGCAACGGTGGAGACTCTGCACAATGTAAAGGATGAGGCAGAAAGATCTGCTCGTGAGGAGATGAGAAGGGCACTTCGCGCAGAGGAAGAGAGTGCTCGCAGCCGTATGTTAGAAGAGATCGAGGAAGAGCGCGCCGCTGCCTCCAGGGAGATTAAGCATCTTCATGATGAGATCGCCTCACTTACCAGAAAAAGGCAGGCGATGGAGGAATCAATGCGCCACAAACGCGATCAGTGGAAGAAGCATCTGGATTTCTTTACCGGCTTTTTTGATGAGGACGCGGATGAGGACTTATTAAAGTAAGCGCGCTAAACATTTAAAGAATAAAAAGGCTCAGGCTATGTCTTTTGATGCGGCCTGGGCTTTTCTTTAACACATTACAATATTTGGAGTGTTGCCGAATAAGGGGCGTTTTTTGACTGTCACATTGCTCAGCGGCGCACGGCGGCCTAAATAAAAGAAAATCTGCTTGCATTTTAGGTAAGGCTATGCTATACTGGCATGGCTGTTTCCCGTGAGGGGAGCAAGTATATATTGTCCAAGAACAATAGAAATCAGAGGTGAATAAAATGAAAGAAGGAATCCATCCTGACTATTATCAGGCAAAGGTTACATGCAACTGTGGTAATGAATTCGTAACCGGCTCCACAAAGGAGAACATCCACGTAGAAATCTGCTCTAAGTGCCATCCGTTTTACACCGGACAGCAGAAGTCAATACAGGCTCGTGGTAAGATTGACAAGTTTAATCGCAAGTATGGCTTGAGCAATAACTAAACGCGGGATATACAGGGTTGGGGCAAGTTCTGTCTCAACCCTTTTCCTTATATTAAAATAGAGATTTGGAAAGGAGCATAAGCGTGAAATCATCCGGTATCGGCGGTCAGGCCGTGATGGAGGGAATTATGATGCGAAATGGGGGCAAGTACTCCATCGCCGTCAGAAAGCCCGACCAGACAATTGATATAAAGATAGAAGATTACAAGGGGATTTTGCCGGGAAATAAGATCATACGCCTTCCCTTTATCAGGGGCATTTTTAACTTTGTAGATTCTCTTGTGGTGGGCGTTAAAACCATGGAGTATTCCTCAAGCATTGTTATGGAAGAGCTGGAGGAAGAGGAGCCCGGCAGGTTTGAAAAGCTCTTGGCAAAGATTTTTGGCGAAAAGTTAGAACAGGTGATGACCGTATTTATCATGTGTCTTGCTGTTATGCTGGCGGTGGGTATATTTATACTGCTCCCTGCATGGATCGGGAATCTGCTAAATAGCGTGATTTCCAGCAGGCTTTTAGTAAATTTTCTTGAGGGCATTATTCGAATCCTGATCTTTGTCTTTTATGTGTGGGGGATCTCTTTTATGCCTGAGATCAAGAGGACGTATATGTATCACGGGGCGGAGCATAAATGCATAAACTGTATCGAGCATGGGCTGGACTTGACAGTGGAAAATGTGGCAAAGAGCTCCAAGGAGCATAAGCGCTGCGGAACCAGCTTTATGCTGATTGTCATGGTGATTTCCGTTTTGGTTTTTATGCTGGTTGACACAGATACGGTGCTTATGCGTTTGGTCAGCAGAATTTTACTAATCCCCGTGGTGGCGGGCATTTCATATGAGTTTTTGCGCCTGGCGGGAAACAGTGACAACTACCTGGTAAACCTCTTAAGCCGTCCCGGGCTGTGGCTACAGGGCCTGACCACTATGGAGCCGGATGAGGATATGATTGAGGTGGCCATAACCGCTGTGGAGGCTGTATTTGACTGGAAGGCCTATAAGGAAGAGGTTTTTGCGGGGGAAGCAGGTGAGCTATAATGCGCTACGGAGAGCTTTTTAAAGAGGGAGTTGGGGAGCTGGAAGCGTCCGGAATACAGGAGGCACAGACCGACTGCTTTATCCTTTTTTTGGAGGCTTTTTCGCTTACAAGAGCATCTTACTTTTTAAAAGAGCAGGAGGAAATTCCCAGGGGTAAAGAAGACCGGATGGAGCTGTTCTTTTCATGGCTACATAGGCGCAAAAACCATGAGCCGGTGCAGTATATTATTGGGAATCAGGAGTTTTGTGGACTTAAATTTTTTGTAAACAGGCATGTGCTTATCCCGAGGCTTGACACAGAGGTGTTGGTGGAGGAGATTTTAAAGCAGGATAGTCAGAACAAAAGCCTTTTAGATCTTTGTACGGGCTCTGGCTGCATCCTGATAAGCCTTATGCGCCTGGGAAAGTTTAGCAGGGGAGTAGGGACTGATATCTC
>CAZYLH010000079.1:0-3483 GCA_964648695.1 uncultured Lachnospiraceae bacterium
CTCACAATGCTCATATCATGGGAGATGAAAAGACACGCCATCTGCCGCTCTTTTACGATCTTTTTTAGGAGACTTAAGATCTGGTCCTGAAGCGTCACATCAAGCGCCGTTGTCGGCTCATCCGCGATCAGAAGCGTGGGATTGCACACCATCGCCATGGCGATCATAACTCGCTGGCGCATTCCGCCGGAAAGCTCGTGCGGGTATTTATCATAAAGCTCATCCGGATTTGTAAGCCCCGCTGCTTCCATCACAGCTTTTGCTCGCTCCACCCTCTCTTTTTTTTCAAGGTGCGTATGTATCATCAGCGGTTCCTCCACCTGATGACCAATGCGCATCACCGGATTTAGTGATGTAAGCGGCTCCTGAAAGACCATGGAAATCTCGCTTCCGTTTAGAAGCCGGCGTTTCTTTCCTTTTAGCTTATTTAAATCCTCGCCGTTAAAGATTATCTCACCCTCACACCAGGCATTCTCCTTTAACAGGTCTGCCACAGCCATCGCTGTTATGCTCTTTCCAGAGCCAGACTCGCCGATAATCCCAACAATCTCTCCCCGGTTTACAAAAAGTGAGACGCCGTGGACAACCTCCGCGCCCTCAAAGCCAATCTTAAGATCACTGATATTTAGCATCATCCACCTCCTAGTCATTGTTCTCGCTTACAAAGCTAAAAGCGAGAACGAGAAGAATAATGGTGATTCCCGGGGCAAGCGCATACCACGGCGCGCTAAGGAGATACCCCTGCGCGTCGCTTAGCATACTCCCAAGGCTTGCATCAGGTGGCGTTACGCCTATTCCAAGATAGCTCATGCCGGATTCCGCCAGCACCGCGTTGTTAAAGCCGATGGCGATGGCAGAAAACAGTGTCGGGAGGATATTTGGAAAAATATGCACAAAGATGATGCGAAAATTTGACACTCCCATGAGTCTTGCACTGTCGACAAAATCTGAATCTTTTAGCTTTAACACCTCGCCTCTTACAAGGCGTGCAAAGCTTGGTATAAAGGCTATTCCCAAAGCGCCTATAATCTCATATGTACCGCTGCCCCAGATGCTGACAAATACTAACGCCAGGAGAATGCTGGGGAAGGCTGTAAGCATATCATTAAGGCGCATCAGCACCTCATCAATTAAGCCGCCGTAATACCCTGTCAAAGCGCCTATCAGACCGCCAAATATGACGCCGATAAGAACCACCCCCAGGGCGATGATGAATGTATCCTGCAACCCCGCCATCACCCGGCTTAGGATGTCCCTGCCAAAATTATCAGTTCCAAAGAGATGGGTTAGGGAAGGCGCCTGAAACTTTGCGCTCGCATTCATCTCGGATGGATCATACGGCGTATAAAAAAAGCTGATGATGACCACAAGTGCAAAGACTGCCAAAATAACGCAGCCAATCTTAAAATATAAATTCTTTTTCTTAAAGCCGTGAAAAAATTCCTTCATAGCGGTATCCATCCTTTCTTATCCTTCACGCATCGATCCTAGGATCAACCACATGATACAGGATGTCCACCAGATTGTTTAAGATCACGACAACGGCTGCCATGTAGAGCATAATAATGGATACAACGGGAAAATCGCGGTTACTTATGGAGGTGATTAAAAACCTGCCCAGCCCCGGAAGGCTAAAAACCTGCTCTATCACAATGCTTCCAGCCATAATCTCCGCAAGCATCATCCCCAAAACTGTGATAACAGGAATTAAGGCATTTTTTAGCAGGTGAAAAAAGTAAACCCGATTCTCGCTTGCACCCTTGCTGTATGCGGTGCGAACATAGTCCTGGGTCTTTTGTGCCAGCACATTTGTGCGAAGCAGGCGCACCACCATGGCAATTTTGGGGATGGCAATCGCCAGCGCAGCAGGAATAAGGCAAAGCAAAAACGCCCCAAAATCCTCCGAGGGCTGCACATAGCTGTACGGCGTAAACCATTTGAGGATTAATCCAAACACCAGCACCAGCAAAATCCCAATAAAAAACGGCGGAACGGCCATAATCACCTGCAAAAGCAAATGCAGTCCGCGCCCCAGTATATTTTTCTCACACCTCGCCAGCAATATGCCAAGGGGCAGAGAAATACAGATAATAAAAATAAAAGAGAGAATGGAAAGCCACAGCGTCACCGTGAGCTTATCTGCAAGAAGCGAGGCAACCGACTGCTCATAGCTTATGGAAGTTCCCAAATCCCCCTTAAAAATCCCTGTGATCCAGGAAATGTAGCGAACGTGGATGGGGTCATTAAGACCAAGGCTATCGCGAAGCGCCTCAATCTGCTCCTGCGTTGCGTTTGTTCCAAGCTTTGCTATGGCGGCATCTCCCGGAATAATTGAAAAAACCAAAAAGACCAGCATCGAAACCAGCAGCAATGTTAGCAACATGATTCCGATGCGCTGTAAAATATATTTCATCTGCGTCTCCTCCCAACTGGTGCGCCCACAGGCTGCACCGTCTGATTCAAACGTCTTACAGATTTCTTAAGAAATTTATTGCATCCTTTGCCACAACAACTTTTGCGTGCTCCTTGATCTGAGAAACACATAAAAGTTCATCTGTCACAAAGATGGAATACTCCGACAGAGCCTGCATAAGGCACGCATAGTCAGCTTTTGATAAGCGTCCCTTTTCTACAATCAGATAATACCCCTCTTCATTCTCACGTTTTAAGATCTGGCTCTTTACGGCTTTTCCTGCCCATGCCTTGCAAAATCTTTCCAGATCCTTAAAAGCTAAGAAATAATATAGCCTAGGGCGCTCTCCGTGAACGCTTCTTTCTTTTCCCTCCGCCCTTTTATGAGTGGCTTTTCCCGCATCTACTGCGCCGTCCACCTGGGCCCCGTTTCCTAGAAACTGTGAAGCATCAAAAACAGGCTGAGGTGAGGCCTCACTCTCATCCATCCTTGACGCCAACGCCAGCCCCTCTATATGGGAACGAATAATCTCGGTTATATGCGCCAGAAAATCCAAGCCGGTAAGATACTGCCTGTTAGTAAATACAAGGGAGAGCCCATCACCCGGAAGAGGCGAAACCTGCATACTCATCACTCCGGGCGGCGCCTCGAAATTCAGTTCCTCAGCCGAGCGCTCTAATATTTTACCCATAAAATCCAGCGTTTTGTCCTGATTTTCAAGAAAGTCCTCCATGGTCATATCATAATCCTCAAGGTCTTCCTTCGACATCAGGCATTCAAATGTATTTTCGTTGATTCTCTTAAATTCCATTTAATCTCCTAATTCCGGCATCCTGCCCGCGTTGCATTACATTAAGCGCCACAGACAGCCTGCCCACAAGCTATGCCAACGATTATGATAAACTATGCCATCCTCATTCTAGCACACATCCCCCCGATTTTCAATCAAGACGGCTCTATTATACAAAAAAGTACATATGCTTAAAATCCCCCTGGCTTTAACGCCTGCATATTAAAAACCGACACACCCTGAATCCTATCCAGAATGTGTCGGTAATCCAAACTGATGT
>CAZYLH010000080.1:0-3465 GCA_964648695.1 uncultured Lachnospiraceae bacterium
TTGAGAAAATTACGCCTATCGGATATAATGGGGAAAACGTCAAAAGGCATATATTTTACAGGAGGTTTTCTATGGGATATAGGGAGAGCTATAATTTATGGTGTACGGATCCTTATTTTGACGACGCTACAAAAGCGGAGCTTCTAAAAATAAAGGATGATGATAATGAGATCAAGGAGAGGTTTTACAAAGATCTGGAGTTTGGTACAGGCGGACTGCGCGGAATTTTGGGCGCAGGCTCTAATCGCATGAATATCTACACAGTGAGAAAGGCAACGCAAGGGCTGGCAAACTACATCCTGTCCCAAAACGGCCAGGACAAGGGAGTGGCCATCGCATACGACTCCAGAAGAAGATCCACGGAGTTTGCAAACGAGGCGGCGCTGTGCCTTGCAGCAAACGGAATAAAGGCTTATATTTTCCCCTCCCTTCGCCCCACACCGGAGCTTTCCTTTGCTCTAAGAACCTTAGGATGTATAGCGGGAATTGTTGTGACGGCAAGCCACAATCCGCCTGAGTACAACGGCTATAAGGTTTACTGGGAGGACGGCGCACAGATCACCGCTCCAAAGGATAAGGATATCATTACAGAGGTGAACAATATCACGGACTACTCCACCTGTAAGACCATGGATAAGGAGAGCGCTTCTGTTCTCGGCCTTTACAATGTGATAGGCTATGACATTGATGATAAGTATATAC
This sequence comes from uncultured Lachnospiraceae bacterium, assembly GCA_964648695.1. GTDB lineage: Bacteria > Bacillota > Clostridia > Lachnospirales > Lachnospiraceae > UBA4292. The sequence continues at coordinate 703 of CAZYLH010000080.1, forward strand.
AGGAATTAAAGAAGCTGGTTATAAATCCTGACATCTGTAAGGAGATGGGTAAGGATATGAAGATCGTCTACACCCCTCTTCACGGAACTGGAAATATTCCTGCAAGAAGAGTGTTAAAGGAAATCGGCTTTGAAAATGTATATGTGGTTTCTGAACAGGAAAAGCCTGACGGAGAATTCCCCACCGTTTCCTACCCTAACCCTGAGGATGAAAAGGCATTTGCGCTTGCTCTAAAGCTTGCAAAGGAAGTGGACGCAGACCTGGTTCTGGCTACGGATCCAGATGCTGATCGCTTGGGCGTATATGCAAAAGACTCCAAGACAGGTGAGTATGTGAGCCTTACCGGAAATATGTCCGGATGTCTTGTGTGCGAGTATGAGCTTTCCCAGAAGAAGGAAAAGGGTGTCCTTCCTGCAAACGGCGCAGTGGTTGAGACCATTGTATCCACGGATATGGCAAAAGCCATCGCCGCAAAATATGATATGAAACTTATCGAGGTGCTCACAGGCTTTAAGTTTATTGGAGAGCAGATTAAGCTCTTTGAGCAGGAAAATACTTATAGCTATCAGTTCGGTTTTGAGGAGAGCTACGGTCTGCTGATAGGCACCCATGCCCGTGACAAGGACGCTATCGTGGCTGTGATGGCTCTGTGTGAGGCAGCAGCTTACTATAAAAAGCATGGCTTAACCCTTTGGGATCAGATGCTTAAGATCTATGAAAAGTATGGCTATTACCGTGAGGGATTAAAGTCCATCACCTTAAAAGGCATGGATGGCATAGCAAAGATGGGGGCTATTATGGAGTCCCTCAGAAATAATCCTGTTAAGGAGCTGGCAGGTTATCAGCTTCTTTCTATGAGGGATTATGAGCAGGATGTAATAATCGACATGGTAAGCGGTAAGCGAATACCCACCGGACTTCCCAAGTCAAACGTCCTCTACTATGAGTTTAGCGATAACGCATGGTGCTGCGTGCGCCCCTCCGGTACAGAACCCAAAATCAAGTTCTACATGGGCGTAAAGGGGACAAGCTTTGAGAACGCGGGAGAAAAGCTTGAGGCTCTGACAGAAGGCTTTTTGGGGCTTATTGAGGAGTAGATTCATGTGAGCTTAGGATTTTGCCCTTTCTATCAAAACATAATAATCGAAAAAGGCCCTGTTGAAAAACAGGGCTTTTGTGGTAGAAACCGACTATAGAGATTCTTTAATATTTTGAAGGGATGACAAATACCATGGAAAAGGTTTTAGTACTTGATTTTGGCGGACAGTATAATCAGCTCATTGCAAGACGTGTCAGAGAGTGTAACGTATACTGCGAGGTTTGGCCCCACACAAAGACTTTGGAGGAGATTAAAAATTTTTCTCCGATGGGCATCATCTTTACCGGAGGGCCTAACAGCGTTTACGAGGAGACATCGCCCCGTTATGAGAAGGCCATCTTTGAGCTTGGCATCCCAATTCTTGGCATCTGCTATGGCTCACAGCTCATGGCTCATACCCTTGGCGGCGTTGTAAAGACCGCTCCTGTCAGCGAGTATGGCAGGACTGAGGTGAAAGTGGACAACCACTCCGTTCTCTTTGAGGGCGTGCCGGATACCACTATCTGCTGGATGAGCCACACAGATTATATCGCACAGGTGCCGGAGGGCTTTACTGTGACAGCCCACACGCCGGTTTGCCCGGTCGCAGCTATGGCATACGATGAAAAGAAATTTTACGCGACACAATTCCATCCTGAGGTGGTACACACCAAGGAGGGAATGAAGATGCTTAGCAATTTTGTCTACAAGGTCTGCGGCTGCCATGGCGACTGGAAGATGGATTCCTTTGTGGAGACCACCATAAAGGCGTTGCGGGAGAGGATTGGAGATGGCAAAGTTCTCTGCGCCCTGTCTGGCGGAGTAGATTCGTCCGTAGCTGCAGTGCTTCTTTCTAAGGCTGTAGGTAAACAGCTCACCTGTGTCTTTGTCGACCATGGACTTTTGCGAAAGAATGAGGGCGATGAGGTGGAGGCCGTCTTTGGCCCTAACGGCCCCTATGAGCTAAACTTTATCCGGGTAAATGCCCAGGAACGCTACTATGAAAAGCTAAAGGGCGTTACAGAGCCGGAGGAAAAAAGAAAGATAATCGGCGAGGAATTTATCCGCGTCTTTGAGGAAGAGGCAAAAAAGATTGGCGAGGTGGATTTTTTAGTCCAGGGCACGATCTATCCGGATGTCATCGAGAGCGGTCTTGGAAAGTCGGCTGTCATCAAATCCCACCACAACGTGGGCGGTCTTCCGGACGTCGTGAATTTTAAAGAGATAATAGAGCCCCTTCGGATGCTCTTTAAGGATGAGGTAAGAAAAGCTGGCCTGGAGCTTGGCATTCCAAAAAACCTGGTGTTCCGCCAGCCCTTCCCCGGCCCAGGACTTGGCATCCGCATCATCGGCGAGGTGACGGCCCAAAAAGTAAGAATTGTCCAGGATGCGGACTACATCTACCGAGAGGAGATCGCAAAGGCGGGGGTTGACAAAGAGCTTGGGCAGTATTTTGCCGCCCTTACCAATATGCGCTCCGTGGGTGTTATGGGGGATTTTAGAACCTATGACTACGCGGTAGTGCTGCGCGCCGTCTGCACTTCCGATTTTATGACGGCGGAGGCCGCACAGATTCCCTGGGAGGTTTTAAACAAGGTGACAAACCGTATTGTCAATGAGGTGAAGGGAGTCAATCGCGTGCTGTATGACTGCACAGGGAAGCCACCTGCGACGATTGAGTTTGA
>CAZYLH010000081.1:0-3451 GCA_964648695.1 uncultured Lachnospiraceae bacterium
GGTTTTATTGTAACTGCAGCCATGAGAGGATCAGCAAGGCGCTTATCTCACTTGGGAAAAAGGATTTGACAGAGCTTATAGAAGAGGGCAAGCTCGTAGAGGTAAATTGTCACTTTTGTCACACGAATTACGAGTTTTCTGTTAAGGAGCTTGAAGAACTTCTTTCTTCTGCAACCCATTAAGGGATATGTGTAAATTTGGAGGTAATATAATATATGAAGCGTGTTTTAGCCTGGATAGCAATCATCGCCATTGCGGCGGTCTATATAGTGGCGCTGGTGTTTGCCATAAGAGGTGGAAGTCTTGCCATTCCTGTTGCAATGTCTTGTATACTTGGAATCACATATCTTTCCTTCTATTTTCATGTTGGAAAAACCTTTGCGGATATCTTAAAGTGGTACCGCGAAAAGAAGGATGAGAATAATGAGAAGGAGAAGAGCAGCAATGAGTAATTTGATCATTCCAGAAGGGTATAAAGCGCAGCTTGATCTGCACGACACACAGATCGCAATTAAGACAGTAAAGGACTTCTTTCAGTCACAGCTGTCCCAGAGATTAAACTTAGCACGCGTGTCGGCGCCGCTGTTTGTGGATCCAGCCTCAGGTTTAAATGACAACTTAAACGGGGTTGAGAGGCCGGTGGCATTTGATATCCCTGAGCAGGAGGAGAGGGAGGCAGAGGTTGTCCACTCACTGGCAAAGTGGAAGCGCTATGCCCTAAAAAAGTACGGCTTTGACTACGGAGAGGGGATTTACACAGATATGAACGCTATCCGTAGAGATGAGATGACGGATAACATCCACTCCATCTTTGTGGATCAGTGGGATTGGGAGAAGGTTATCTTACGAGAAGAGCGCAGTATAGATACACTAAAATCCATAGTCCGAAATGTGTACACTGCTCTTAGAAAGACAGAAAAGTATATGTCAATCCAGTACGACTACATTCAGGAGATCTTGCCGCCGGATATTTTCTTTATCACAACTAAGGAGCTGGAGGAAATGTATCCGGATAAAACCCGCAAAGAGCGTGAATATCTCATCGCCAAGGAAAAGGGGGCAGTCTGTCTGATGCAGATAGGGGATCTTTTGGATGATGGAAAACCCCATGACGGCCGTGCCCCGGACTATGACGACTGGAGCCTTAATGCGGATATCATTGTCTACTATCCTGTGCTTGACATTGCCCTAGAGCTCTCCTCCATGGGGATTAGGGTGGATGCAAAGGCTCTTTTAGAACAGCTAAAAAAGGCGGGGTGTCAGGAAAGGGCGCATTTGCCGTTTCAGAAGGCTATTTTGGAAGATGAGCTGCCGTTTACCGTTGGCGGTGGCATTGGGCAGTCCAGGATATGTATGTTTTTCTTAAGAAAGGCCCATATCGGCGAGGTGCAGTGCTCCCTGTGGCCGGGGGACGTAGTTATGGAATGCGCCAATAAGGGGATCCCGCTCTTATAGTGGCACGGTTTGACATGGTGAATATAAGGAGGTTAGTGTTAATATGAAGCAGATGCTTATAACGGAATTTGAAAAAATTTACGGGGATTCAAATGACACAAAGGTGTATTTTGCCCCGGGACGCGTAAATCTTATAGGAGAGCACACCGACTATAACGGCGGGCACGTTTTCCCCTGCGCTCTTACCATAGGCACATATGCTGTGGCGAGAAAAAATAACGACGGGGTTATGAGATTCTACTCGATGAATTTTGAAAAGCTTGGCGTAGTAACTGTTCCGGCAAAGGATTTTGTAAACAAGCCGGAGGATGACTGGTGCAACTACCCTAAGGGCGTTATGTGGGCATTTGGAAAGAAGGGCTATGATATTACCAGCGGCCTTGATCTTTTATATTTTGGAAATATTCCAAATGGCTCCGGCTTAAGCTCATCTGCATCCCTGGAGGTTTTGACCGGCTTTATCCTCATCGACATGTTTGGCTTTGATGTGGATATGATACAAAACTCACTGATATGCCAGTATTCTGAGAATAAGTTTAACGGGGTCAACTGCGGGATAATGGATCAGTTTGCAGTGGCGATGGGAAAAAAGGATAATGCGATTTTTTTAGACACTGCGGATCTGTCATATGAGTATGCGCCCATATCTCTTGATGGGGCAAAGCTCGTCATCGCATGTAGCAATAAAAAGAGAGGCTTGGGGGATTCTAAGTACAATGAGAGAAGGAGCCAGTGTGAGGAGGCGCTTTCGGATCTTATGAAGGTAGTTGATATTAAGAACCTGGGCGAGCTTACAGAGGAGCAGTTTGAAAAGTACAAGGGGGCTATCAAGGATCCCATATGCGCTCTTCGGGCAAAGCATGCGGTATATGAAAACCAGAGAACTATCAAGGCTGTCGCAGCCCTAAAGGCAAACGATGTTAAGACCTTTGGAGAGCTGATGAACGCCTCACACATCTCCCTGCGGGATGACTATGAGGTGACGGGAATAGAGCTTGATACCTTAGTGGAGGCGTCCTGGGCGCAGGATGGCGTTATCGGCTCCCGTATGACGGGCGCAGGCTTTGGAGGCTGCACCGTGTCAATCGTGAAGGATGAGGCAATTGATAGCTTTATCAAAAACGTGGGTGAGATTTACAAGGAGAAAATCGGATACGCGGCGGACTTCTATGTGGTAAGTATCGGCGATGGCCCGGGTATCATCGCGTAGTTTGCGTGGAGGCATAGGACGAAAAAGCATTTACAAAAGCTCTATGACCTCCTTACGCCCGATATACCTGCTGTAGGCGCTAAATCCGCACTCCTTAAGATACTCAGGGATTTTAGAAAAACCATAGGCTATATTTTCGGGCTTGTGGGCATCGGACCCTAAGGTGATGCGTCTTCCGCCAAGTGAGTGGTAGCGCTTAAGGATATCCGGACAGGGATGGGGATGGGGCATTTTATATGCCCAGCTGGCCGTGTTAATCTCAAGGGCTTTGTTTTTGTCAATTAGTATCTTTAGTATATCATCAATCAGGGGCATGAAATCAGTCAGGCTTACCTGGGGACCGTCCTTTGGCATGTATCTGAAGATATAGTCGATATGCCCCAGGGTGTCAAAAAAGTCAAACAGACGGACGCACTCTTTGGTGAGCGTAAAGAAGCGCTCCACACCTTTTTTAATGCCGTACTCATTCCAGTATTCGGGGTAGTAGGGATCATATGAATCAACCACATGGATGGAGCCGATTACCACGTCAAAGGGGTAGGAGGAGGAAAGCCTAGGCAAGAGCTCTTGCTGGTCCGGTCTCATGCCGATCTCCACGCCGATAAGAACCTGGATTTGATCGCGGTATTCTCCCTGCAAAGGGAGAAGCTCCTCAAAATATTTTTCAATATCAAACATGAACATAGTAGAGTCCAGAGGAAAATCCGGATCTAAGTGATCTGTAAAGGTGATGCCGGCTAGCCCTGCTCTTATGGCAGCCTCAATTTGCGCCCGCACAGGGGTAGA
>CAZYLH010000082.1:0-2905 GCA_964648695.1 uncultured Lachnospiraceae bacterium
AGCGCCACAATGACAAATGTCCAGGCAAAGAGTGTTCCCGTGGCAAAATAAATCTTTGCCATGTAAAGCCCCTCGCCAATTGAATTAGCGGTTCCGGCGATCACCTCCGCCGCTATCCCCGCCTTAAAACTCATCCCGAGAGCCAGACGGCATGCAGCTAGAAAGCTCTCCCCCATTTCCGGGATTATAATCGCGCTAATCTTAACAGACAGACGAAGTCTAAAGACTCTTGCCAGCTCCATATTCTTCTTATCAAGCAAGGACAAGCCCGCAAGTAGCTGACTGTAAAGCACCGGGAGCGCGATAAGCGCCGTGATAAACACCGCCAAATTCTTGGAGCCCATCCATAAAAGCGCAATTATAATAAAGGAAGCAACAGGTATGGACTTAATCAACAAAAAAAAGGGCTGTAAAAATTCCCTGACCAGCCCAAATTTAAATGATACCGGGGCCAAAAAAAGTGCCAAAAAAAGTGCGATAAAAAAACCTGCCAAAACCCTGCAGGCGCTAAAGGCGATGGCGGCATAAAACTCACCGGTCACTGCCATCTCGCCAAGCGCCTTAAGTGTCTTAAGTGGCCCCGCCATTATAAGGGCGGAGTCCACGCTCACAGATACCAGCTGCCATATCAAAAGCCAAATGAGAATGATCAGGGCCCGCTTTAGTATTCTTTTTTTTATATATCTCATATTCATACTCCCACGTTGCCCTGATAAAAACAGACCATTTTAGTGGCTTCACTCCCCCATATAGTAAAAATCATCCCCGGGAAGCTCCCCACCTACACTTGAGGCATCCAAGTTATAGAGTACCTCCAAATAACCTGAAAGCGCTGTTTTCATCTCCTCGCCCGTAATGCAGACAATATTGCAGTACTCATAGGCTTTTTGGGCAACCGCGGCGGTTATAATGTCAAGCTCCTCTATCCTCTGACAGGTTAGCTCTAAATCCTCCTCACCGGCTGCCACTGACAGTGCGTGAGCTGCAAGGAAAGCCTCAACCGCTGCCGGATATTCCTCCAAAAATTCATTTCTTACAACTGTAACGCCGGTTAAGAGACTGCTATCTGCCACCTTATCCCACTCCTCTGTTAAGTCCAGGGCAATGCGAAGATTCTCATTACTCATCATGGCTGTCGTCACAAACGGCTGTGGCAGTAATCCGATAGCGGTATCATCCTCTGCCAAAATAGATGCCACCTCCGTTGCCTCTGACTTATACTCTATTGTAAGATCATCTGTTGAGAGGCCGTTTTGGCTAAGGAGATACTGAAGCGCATAGTCAGGAGTGGTGCCCTTTCCCGTCATGTAGATGGTCTTTCCTGCAAGGTCAGAAATGCTCTCTATACTATCGCCGCTTTCTACCACATATAAAACGCCTAGAGTGTTTATGTCAATGACGGTGACGCCGCCCTCGGTGCTGTTATATAAAACCGAGGCCAGATTAGCCGGAATAAGGGCGATGTCTAACTCCTCTTTTACAAGCATGGTGACAATCTCATCCGACTGGGAAGCCATATAGTATTCCATGAGATCCGTGTATTCTCCCATGTAATCCTCATATTCCATATTTGCAAGCCCCATAGATGTTGGGCCCTTTAGCGCTCCTACACGGATGGACTCCGGTAAATCTAAAATATCCGCACTGTCCTCATTTTCAGACGTGTCAGAACAAGCGCCAAGCGCCCCCAGACACATCACTCCTGCCAATATCAAACTTAATATTTTTTTCACTCTCTACTCCTTAACCTTATGATGCATACTTACATCTTCCTGATCAGGTACCTGCTTCTTTGTCCTTGAAACAAAGTTATGCACCTCCAAAATCGCCTGATGGATCGGGATATTTGTTCCAGCTCCCGCCACACATCCGCCGGGGCACCCCATACCCTCTATCAGGCAGCCGTTTTTCTTTCCCGCCTTCGCAAGAGCAAGCATCTTTTTGCACTCCGCAAGGCTCTCCGCGTGCTCGATATGTACCTCAGTCCCGGGATAGTACTCCTTAATACAACTCTCGATGGCCTTTGCCACGCCGCCCGCAACCGCATAGCCGCGCCCTGCGCCGGTGGCATCCGTCACGGGAACACCTTTACAGTCCTCAATCTCGATATGCCTTGCTGCAAATATCGCGTCAAGCTCCTCAAAAGTTATGACAAAATCTACATCGGAGCGCACAGAATGTCTGCTCGCCTCCAGCTTTTTAGCAGCGCACGGCCCGATAAATACAACCTTTGCATCCGGGTAATCCTCCTTGATCCTTCTGGCTGTAGCCACCATGGGGGTTAAGGAGTTTGATATCTTATCTATCATCTCTGGAAAATAAATCTTTGCCAGCATCGCCCAGGATGGACAGCAGGATGTGAGAAGAAAGGGAAGCTTTCCGGTCGCAACTTCCTCCACATAATGCCTTGCCTCGTCCATACAGCCCTCGTCCGCGCCAGTGGCAACCTCATACACATCCGCAAATCCCAGCTTTAAAAGGGCTTCCTTTATCTGCTCCGGTGTGATGAATTTTCCAAACTGCCCCACAATGGCGGGAGCGATCTCCGCAATCACCTGCTTTCCGGACTTCATGCAGTGTATAAGCTGATAAATCTGTGACTTATCCGCAATGGCTCCAAACGGACAGCTGACCATGCACATGCCGCAGGAGACGCACTTGTCCGGATTTATCTTTGCCCTGCCGTGTGCGTCTGACTCTATCGCTCCAACGCCGCACGCATTTGCACAGGGTCTTGTCTTGTGAGCGATGGCGTCATACGGACATTCCTTCTTGCACTTTCCACACTTTATGCACCTGCTCTGGTCGATATAGGACTTTCCGTTTATCATGGAGATGGCGTCTCTCGGGCACACCTCCCTGCAGGGATGAGCCACACAGCCCTTACACTGGTTGCTCACCTCGT
>CAZYLH010000083.1:0-2458 GCA_964648695.1 uncultured Lachnospiraceae bacterium
GATAGAGCAACGGCCTTCTAAGCCGTGGGTCGGGGGTTCGAATCCCTTCGGGCACATTTAATAATCTAGGGGCATAGTTCAAGGGTAGAGCGGCGGTCTCCAAAACCGTTGATGCGGGTTCGAATCCTACTGCCCCTGCTGACTAAGAGAGGACAAGCTGAGGTCCTCTCTTTTTGTATAAGACAAGCGATAAAAAGTCATAAATTTCATGCTTGCATGAAAATTTATGACTTTGGGGAGCAAAAACTGATTAAAGATTTACCTTGATTTTACATTGGCTGGTAGCAGACTTTACATAAGAGGCTTATCCTAGGCTTGTATCCGATAAGGATGCAGGCTTATTTTTTTAAGGTCACATGATGACAAAAAGGAGGAAATTATGAAGAAAATAAGAATGATGACGGCAGCGGCTATGACATTTAGCATGGCAATCGGACTGGCAGCATGCTCTGGCACAAGTTCTGGCAGTGACAGCACAGAAGGAAACTCAAGCAGTGAGAGTGCGGAAAGCGGCAGTAGCTTTGATGCCAGCAAGCTCATCTATGTGTCCACCAGAGAGGATGGGTCCGGCACAAGAGCGGCGTTTATAGAGCTCTTTGGCATCGAGCAGGAAAATGAGGACGGAGAGGATGTGGATATGACCACGGTGGATGCGAATGTGACAAACAGCACAAATGTCATGCTCACAACCATCTCAGGGGATCTCTACTCAATCGGCTATGTATCCATGGGGTCGCTGGATGAGAGCATTGTAAAAGCGCTAGCGATCGACGGGGTGGAGGCAACGGTTGAGAATATCAAGAGCGGAGACTACACCATATCAAGGCCATTTAACATCGTGACTGATGATACCATGTCGGAGATAGCCCAGGATTTTGTGGACTATATCTTAAGCGCTGAGGGTCAGGCTATAGTTGAGGAGAACGGTTATATCGCCGCGGTGGATGATGCAGAAAGCTACAGCGTAAAGGAAGGACTTTCGGGAACGGTTGTGGTAGGAGGCTCCTCCTCGGTGTATCCGGTAATGGAAAAGCTGGCGGAGGCGTATGAGGCGCTCTACACGGATGTTGATGTGGATGTTCAGATGATGGATTCCTCCACGGGCGTTACATCCACTATCGAGGGCGCATATGACATCGGCATGGCGTCAAGAGAGTTGACGGAGGACGAGCTGGCTCAGGGGGTTGTGAGCACAGTGATAGCGACCGACGGTGTGGCAGTGATCGTAAACCTTGAAAATCCCTTAGAGGGACTTACAAGCGAGCAGGTTATGCAGATCTATACAGGTGAGATCACTACATGGGATGAGGTTATAGAGTAAAAAACGCAAGGGCCACATAAGCCTGCTAATAAGCGGGTAAAACCCTTTATCAGTTGGGGGCACTGCCCCCGACATATGTTATTGCTGGAGGAGAAAATGCACAGTAAAATTGCAGAAAAATGTATGCACATCGTCTTCCTAATAGCCGCGCTGGCCTCCGTATTTTCAGTGGCAGTCATCTGTATTTTCCTTTTTTACAACGGTATTCCGGCGATGCAGGAGATTGGTTTTCTGGAATTTATAACCGGAACAGAGTGGAGACCGGGAAATGATGTGTACGGAATACTTCCGATGATCCTTGGAAGCATTTATGTCACCGGCGGCGCTATAATTTTAGGGGTGCCGATAGGAATTTTGACAGCCATTTTTCTGGCTGAATTCTGTCCTAAAAAGCCATACAAAATTTTAAAACCGGCGATAAATCTGCTGGCGGGGATCCCATCCATTGTCTATGGCTATTTTGGACTTATAGTGGTGGTGCCGGCAGTCAGAAATGTAAGCGACGCTCTGGGCTTTCAGTCAAACGGGCTTTCTATGCTTACCGCATCCATTATCCTGGCGATGATGATACTGCCTACCATAATTGGGGTTTCAGAATCAGCTATCAGGGCGGTGCCAAGAAGCTATTATGAGGGGTCTTTGGCTCTCGGAGCGGATCATGAGCGAAGTGTTTTTCGGGCTACCTTTCCGGCGGCAAAATCAGGCGTGATGGCAGGAGTGATCTTAGGAATAGGCAGGGCAATAGGAGAGACCATGGCGGTGATCATGGTTGCAGGAAATCAGGCGAGAATGCCAAAGGGGATTTTGCAGGGTATCCGCACCCTGACAGCAAATATTGTCCAGGAGATGGGATATGCCACGGGACTTCACAGAGGCGCGCTGATTGCGACCGGCGTGGTGCTCTTTGTGTTTATACTAATCATCAACATACTTTTTTCTGTCTTAAAGAACCGCGGCAATGCGGCATAAGACAGGTAAAAATCCTTTGAAAGGAAAAGAAATGGAAGCGATCAACAAACAAACTTTTTCACAGCGCCTTAGGGCTTATAAAAGAAGGCCGCTCTCACTGATGCTGTTCTTACTGGTGTGGCTTTCTGCCATTATCACGGTGGGAGTTCTTGGATTTTTGGTGGCATA
>CAZYLH010000084.1:0-2379 GCA_964648695.1 uncultured Lachnospiraceae bacterium
GTCTGGTGCTTGCACTGTAAAAAAAGCTTGCTTTTTTAAAATGCCTTTTGTATAATCATAGCTTAAGTGTCGGTAGAGCCTATAGGTGCCGGCTTGATAATAGGAGGAACAGATATGCCTGAAAAGAGAGTGGTGACCAGCGCGGGATTAAAACAGCTCCAAGATGAGATGGAGGACCTGAAGGTAAATAGAAGAAGAGAAAATGCACAGAAGATTAAGGAAGCCAGGGAACAGGGTGATCTCTCTGAGAATGCCGAGTACGAGGCGGCAAGAGAGGAACAAAGAGAGATTGAGGCGAGGATCGCAGAGCTTGATGAGCTGATCAAAAATGTGGAGATTGTGGAGCTTGATGAGATGGACTTAAACAAGGTTCATATCGGAAGCGTGGTCACAGTCTATGATGAGGAATTTGACGAGGAAGTGGAGTATTATATCGTGGGCACGGCGGAGGCGGATATTTTAAGCAACCGTCTCAGCAATGAATCGCCCGTTGGTGCGGCTCTGATGGGGCATGTGGTAGGTGATGTAGTGGAGGTGGAAACTCCTGCCGGTTCTGCTACCTATAAAGTTATCTCCATCGCGCGCAAGGAGGACTAATTTAAATGTCAGAGATTAATCAAACAAATGCATCTTCACAGGATCTGGGTCAGCTGGTAAAGGTACGCATGGATAAGCTTACAGAGCTGCAGGCTGCGGGCAAGGATCCTTTTGTGATTACAAAGTGTAGTGTAACCCACCATACACAGGATATAAAGGATGGCTTTTTGGCGCTTGAAAATCAGGAGGTTTCTATCGCAGGCCGCATGATGGCTAAGCGCATTATGGGAAAGGCCTCCTTTTGTAATGTGGCGGACTTAAAGGGCAATATCCAGTGCTATATCGCAAGAGATTCCTTGGGCGAGGAAGCCTACAAGGAATTTAAGAAGATGGACATTGGCGATATAATCAGCGTGGTGGGATGCGTCTTTAAGACAAAGACCGGAGAGATTTCCGTTCATGCATCAAAGCTGACGCTTTTGTCAAAGAACCTACAGCCCTTACCGGAGAAGTTTCACGGCCTTACAAATACAGATATGCGCTACCGCCAGAGATATGTGGATTTGATCATGAATCCGGAGGTGAAGGAGACTTTCATAAAGCGCTCAAAGATTATCAAGGAGATCAGAGCATTTTTGGACGCCAGAGATTTTATGGAAGTGGAGACGCCTGTGCTGGTTTCAAACGCAGGCGGTGCGGCGGCAAGACCCTTTGCAACCCACTACAACGCCCTTGATGAGGATGTGAAGCTACGTATTTCTCTGGAGCTGCCACTAAAAAAGCTGATTGTCGGCGGCTTAGAGCGGGTGTATGAGATAGGAAGAGTATTTAGAAATGAGGGAGTGGATACCCGTCACAATCCGGAGTTTACTTTAATGGAGCTCTATCAGGCATATACAGATTACGAGGGCATGATGGAGCTTACAGAGAGCATGTTCAGGCATCTGGCAGAAAAGGTGTGTGGCAGTGCGGTAATAACCTACAATGGAACCCAGATAGACATGTCAAAGCCCTTTGCCCGTATGACCATGAACGAGGCAATTAAGAAATATACGGGGATAGATTTTGATGCCGTAAAGACGGATGATGAGGCAAAGGCTCTTGCAAAGGAGCATAATGTGGAGTTTGAGGAGCGCCATACCAAGGGCGACATCATTAACCTGTTTTTCGAGGAGTTTTGCGAGAAGAACCTTATCCAGCCGACCTTTATCACAGAGCATCCCCTTGCAATTTCCCCTCTGACAAAGAAAATGCCCATCGATGCTGAGAAAGTGGAGCGTTTTGAGCTGTTTATAAACACCTGGGAGATGTGTAATGCTTACTCAGAGTTAAACGATCCGCTTGATCAGCGAGAGCGCTTTAAGGCTCAGGATGCGGCGGCCGCCGCGGGTGATGAGGAGGCAAACCACACGGATGAGGATTTCCTAAATGCGCTTGAGGTTGGCATGCCTCCGACAGGCGGTATCGGTTATGGCATTGACAGGCTTGTGATGTTACTCACAGATTCCGCGGCGATAAGAGATGTCCTGCTCTTCCCCACGATGAAAACCTTAAAGGACGGAAACGCGCCGGCAGATGCATCAGATAAGCCTTCTGAGATGGCCGCAGATGAGCCGGAAAAGATCGACTTTTCAAAGGTGGAAATAGAGCCTTTGTTTAAGGAATTTGTGGATTTTGAGACCTTCTCAAAGTCAGATTTCAGGGCAGTCAAGGTTCTTGCCTGCGAAGCAGTGCCTAAATCCAAGAAGCTGTTAAAATTCACTCTGGACGACGGAACAGGCACTGACAGAGTGATTTTAAGCGGTATTCACGAATATTACGAGCCGGAAGAACTTGTCGGAA
>CAZYLH010000085.1:0-2247 GCA_964648695.1 uncultured Lachnospiraceae bacterium
TGCGATTTCTACGGTAGCCTGTAGTAGCCGTTTGTAAGTGAGAGGTTTATATTGTAGTAGGGGTCTGCGTTTAGTCTCTCATTCCATTTTTTTTCAAGAAGTTTTTTCTCGTGATTAAACCGCTCCTGCTGTGCATTAGATAGCTCATATCCTCTGGACTTGGACTCGTAGTGGTACATCTGTGCGAAAGCATCGTATACGTTTAGATACCCAGCTTTTTCAAGCTTTAGACAAAAATCTACATCGTTATATGCCACCACAAAATCCTCATCAAGGCCATTAACCTGCCAGAAAGCCGCGGCAGAGACCATAAGACATGCCCCTGTAACTCCGCTCACATTCTGGGATACGCATGCCCTTGCCATATAGCCAGGGTCATCTTTTGGGAGGTGTAGGAAAACATGGTGGCATCCGCGCATAACGCCGATTAAAAGACCGGCGTGCTGGACTGTATCATCCTCATATAAAAGCTTTGCGCCGACAGCGCCAACATCTTCTCTCATGCAGTACCCAAGCATGCTCTCAAAAAGGTCGGGAGTGATAAGCTCTGTGTCATTATTTAAGAGAAGAAGATATTTGCCTTTAGCACTGCGCGCTCCAAAGTTATTTATGGCGGAATAGTTAAATGGCCCGTCCCAGGTTATGACGTGGATCCGGGGATCTCTTTTTTGTAGTTTTTCATACAGAGAAAAGGTCTCTGGATCCGTGCTGTTATTTTCAATTATCAGAATCTCAAGGTTAGTGTAGGAGGCCTTTGTGAGAATGGAATCTATGCAGCGAAAAAGATCCTCAGAATGGTCCTTATTTGGAATTAGGACTGAGACAAGGGGCTGCTCTTTTAGGGTGAATTTTGTCACATACCACCCAGGCCAGCGTGAGCGGCTTGCTTTTCCTGGAATACCTACGCGTTCGTAATGGGCGTTAATCGCCGCGGCGCCTGCATCATATGCGTAGTCTTTTGAGGCGGTGTTAGAGGAGGTCGAGGAGGCGTGGCAACGCCAGGTGTAGAGGATTTTTGGAATATGCTTTATGGTGCGGCAGTTTTCCGCACAGCGCAAAATCAAATCATGGTCCTGCGCCCCGTCCATCTGTGGGTTAAAGCCGCCTATTTTTTCTATAATGGATTTTCTTGCCATAAACATATGGCAGATGTAGTTGTTGCACCTTAAAAGGTCTATATTAAAATCTGACTTAAAGTGAGGCTCTGTGCGGATGTTTTTCTTATCTATCAGTTTGTCCTCATCGCAGTAGAGTGCATCGATGGTGGGGTCCGCATTAATGGTAGCGACATACTCAAAAAGCGCGTTTGGGGAGAGTAAATCATCCTGATCTGCAAGGGCTATCCATTCTCCATCCGCCATTTTTAGTGCGGCGTTAGAGTTACCGGAAATTCCGCGGTTTTTTAGTAGCCGTGCGTTTTTTATCCGTACGTCTTTCTCGGCAGCTTTGTGCAGGATGGCGCAAATCTTCCCATTGTCTCCGCTGCCGTTTGCAAGGCATAGCTGCCAGTTTTGGTATGACTGGTTTTTAACAGATTTTATAAAGGCTATTAGATGTTCTGGTTTAGGGTTATACACAGGCACTATGATGGAGATTAGGGGCATATAGTTAAAGTGCGTCTGGGACTGCCTCTTTAATTCTTCGCTTGATGCACGGTGCTTTGTCAGCCAGCGCCTGTAGGAAAGATTTGTAAAATAAGGAATCTGAAGGTATATGGCTTTTAACTGGCCGCGCTTGTCATCACAGAGCAGTAAATTTTTTGCCAGTCTTGCGGCTTTTTTTAGGTTCATAGGACTAATGCACAAAAGTGAAAAGGCTTTTGCGAAGGCTCCTTTCTTTTTGTCCCATAGTAGCATAGCTTTTTTCTTTTTTCAATGACACAATTTTTGTCAAAACCGCTTGACCATGACGTAAGGTAAGGATTTATCATAGACCACGGTAGCACGTAGCAATCCGTGTATCATCATAAAGGCAAATTAAGAAGGAGTCTAACATGAAGGGTATTATCTTAGCAGGCGGGAGCGGAACAAGACTGTATCCGCTTACAAGGGTTACCAGCAAGCAGCTGCTTCCTATCTATGACAAGCCGATGATCTATTATCCACTCTCAGTGCTTATGAGCGCGGGGATTAGGGATATCCTAATCATTTCCACACCTGAGGACACGCCCAGGTTTAGAGCACTCTTAGATGACGGAGCACAGTTTGGCATAAGCCTCTCCTATGCGGTGCAGCCAAGCCCTGACGG
>CAZYLH010000086.1:0-2079 GCA_964648695.1 uncultured Lachnospiraceae bacterium
AATGACCCGATGGGCTTTGTTGGATCCTTGATACCAGCCTTTGAGCGGATAATCGCCTCTGTCACCTTCTCAACTCCCTCATCCTGACCTACAACCCTCCTATGAAGCTCATCGTCCAGGTGAAGCGTCTTTGCGCGCTCGCTCTCATTTAGCTTGCTTACAGGAATTCCCGTCCATCTGGAGATAATCCTGCACACATCATCCTCCGTGACAGCCTCGTGAACAAGCGCCAAGTCCTTGCCCTTTGCATACTCCTCCGCTGCCTCCAGTTCTTTCTTTAGCTCCGGAAGCTTTCCGTACTGCAGCTGGGCAGCCTTTTCCAGGTCATAATTTTGCTGCGCCATCTGGATTTCCTTATTGCACCCCTCAATCTCCTCACGGATCTTGCTGATCTTTTCTATGCAGCTCTTCTCATTATCCCACTGCGCCTTTCTGTTAGCAAGCTCCTCCTTTTTCTCAGCCAAAGTCTGCTGCAGCGTCTTAAGGCGCTCCGCGCTAAGCCTGTCATCCTCCTTCTTTAAGGCCGCCTCCTCTATCTCAAGCTGCATAACATTTCTTGACAGCTCGTCAAGATCTGCGGGCATGGAGTCAAGCTCCGTCTTTATCATGGCGCACGCCTCATCTACCAGATCAATCGCCTTATCCGGAAGGAATCGGTCTGAGATGTAGCGGTTGCTAAGTGTCGCCGCGCTCACTAAAGCGCCGTCCGTAATCCTGATACCGTGAAAGACCTCATATCTCTCCTTGATACCTCTAAGGATGGAGATTGTATCCTCCACCGTCGGCTCATCCACAAGCACCGGCTGGAAGCGCCGCTCTAACGCCGCGTCCTTTTCGATGTATTTTCTGTACTCATCCAGGGTTGTTGCGCCGATACAGTGCAGCTCACCCCTTGCAAGCATGGGCTTTAGCATATTTCCGGCATCCATTGCCCCGTCAGTCTTTCCAGCGCCCACGATGAGATGCAGCTCATCTATAAAGAGGATAATCCTTCCCTCGCTCTTTCTGACCTCCTCTAAAACTGCCTTAAGACGCTCCTCAAACTCACCCCTATACTTTGCTCCTGCAACCAGCGCTCCCATGTCCAGTGAAAAAATCTTCTTATCTTTAAGGCCTTCTGGCACGTCGCCCCTCACTATACGCTGGGCAAGCCCTTCTACTACGGCTGTTTTTCCAACGCCCGGCTCACCGATAAGCACGGGATTATTCTTGGTTTTCCTTGAGAGGATCCTGATCACATTTCTTATCTCGCCATCACGGCCAATAACCGGATCCAGCTTTTGTCGTTTTGCTTTATCCACCAGATCCTCTCCATACTTATTTAAGGTATCATATGTATCCTCCGGATTATCACTTGTCACTCGTACATTTCCCCTGACCATTTTTAAAACTGCTAAGAACCTCTCCCTTGTAATCTCATAGTCCTTAAACAGCCTCTTTATAGCTTTGTTTGGATGAGCGATCATCGCCAAAAACAGATGCTCGACAGAGACATACTCATCCCCCATCTTTTTTGCCTCATCCTCGCCGGTAATTAACACCTGATTAAGGTCCTTACTAATGTAGACCTGACCTGCACCTGAAACCTTTACCTTGGCATCAAGTAGTTTCCTTGCCTCCTGCTCTATCACCTGGGTACTTATCCCCATCTTTTCAAGAAGCTTGACAATCAGGCTGTCGTTTTGCCTAATCAGGGCGTAAAAGAAATGCTCCTGGTCTATCTCCTGATTGCCATATTCATAGGCAAGCTTTTCCATGTCCCCTATGGCCTGGATTGATCTTTGAGTAAATTTGCTGATATCCATAAGCTTTACCTCTCTTTCATTTTTGTTAGCACTCTCTCTTATTGAGCGCTAACGCCGTTATACACCACCCAGAAAAAAAAGTAAATAGCTTTTTTTATTTTTTTCAAAAATTTCAAGGGACACTGTGAACGCTCACTCACAATGCCCCCTGATCTTCTTTATTTTCATTGATTTGTTGCTATAAACTTCTTATGCCAGTCATGTCTTCAAAAACTCTGCCGGTGTCATAATCGCCGGATTTTTTACGCCAGACTCTAAGAAATCCTTATCGCCG
>CAZYLH010000087.1:0-2018 GCA_964648695.1 uncultured Lachnospiraceae bacterium
GAATTTGCAAGCTTTACCATCTCAAAGATGGCGGCGATGGCATCCGCTGTGTTAAAGTCATCATCAAGGGCATTTACATACTTTTTTCTAAGCGCAAGGAAAGTTTCATAAACCGCCTCTTCCTGCTCATTTTCAGGGCGATCCTCCCCTGCAAGGGTCTTTAATCTCTTTATAGCTGTAACTATGCGCTCAAGGCCGTTTTTTGCAGCGTCCATAAGCTCCACGCTGTAGTTCATGGGGCTTCTGTAGTGGGCGCTAAGCATAAAGAAGCGCAAAACCTCCAGATCATATTTTCCTGCGATGTCGCGCACTAAGAGAAAGTTTCCAAGGGACTTACTCATCTTTTTGTTGTCAATGTTTAAAAAGGCATTGTGCATCCAGTACCTGGCAAATTCCTTGCCATTGCACGCCTCGCTCTGCGCAATCTCATTCTCATGATGGGGAAAAATCAAATCCTCTCCGCCGGCATGGATATCTATCTGCTCTCCCAGATACCTCTTTGACATAACGGAGCATTCTATATGCCAGCCCGGTCGTCCCTGCCCCCAGGGAGATTCCCAGTATGGCTCCCCTTCTTTTTTCGGCTTCCAGAGCACAAAATCTAAACTGTCCTCCTTCTCATCCGCGCCGCTAACCTTAAGAGCGCGCAGTCCTGACTGCATATTGTCAAGGTCTTTATGAGATAGCTTTCCGTAGTCCTTAAAGGAGCGTGTTCTGTAGTAGACAGTGCCGTTTTTTTCGTAGGCATATCCTTTTTTTATAAGGTTAGAGATCATATCGATCATCCCGTCGATTTCCTCTGTCGCCCTAGGATGTGTGGTGGCAGGCTTTACATTCATCCCCGCCATATCCTTTTTGCACTCATCGATATATTTTTCAGCCACCTCTATGGCGCTTATCCCCTCCTCATTGGCTCTGTTTATAATCTTGTCGTCCACATCCGTAAAATTGCTGACATAATTCACCTGATATCCCTTATATTCAAGATATCTCCTGAAGCTGTCAAAGACGATCATTGGACGCGCATTTCCGATATGGATGAGATTATACACCGTGGGGCCGCAGACATATATTGAAACCTGACCTTCCTTAAGCGGGATAAACTCCTCCTTCTTTCTCGTCAGTGTGTTATAAATTTTCATAGCCAATCTCCTACTTCTCACTATCTGTTTTTAGGGAGGTGGTCTCCCGCCGCTTACGCCTTACATTACCTCAATGCGATAGCTTCTCTCAAAAACCTCTCCGGGTGCAATCTTTATAATCCCCTCTTTTTCTTGAAGCTCCCCTGTAAATCCATGCGTGTCAGCCCGCCCAAGCCAGGGCTCAAGGCACACAAACGGGGCACCTGTCTTACTCCACAGTCCAAAGTGGGTAAAGCCGGGGGCATAAAGGCGCACTAAAGGCTCATCCTTTACATAAAGAGTCACATCCTGCACTAAACCGTCCTGAAAGACATATGCATCATCCGCAAAAAAGTCTTCGGTCAGGTCTGCCATTCCATTATATGTGTTAAAGCGGTATGGCTTATCCGCGGCCAAACATCCGCTTTCCTTATCAAGAAAATAATATTTCAGGTTTCCTGCCCCATTAAACTTTACGGACAGGTCCAAAAAACCTTCTCCTTCCCTTAGTGCAAAAGCAGGATGGCCGCCGATGTTAAACAAAAGCTCCTTTTCATCCGAATTTTTTACACGCCAGGTGACAATAAGCGCTCTCCCACTTAGGCGATGTCCCACCTGTAGGCTAAAGTGAAACGGGTACTTTTTATAGGTCTTAGGTGTATCGGTAAGCTCATAGACACACTCATCCGTATCCGCTTTAACCAAATTAAAATCTTCATCCCTTGCAAAGCCGTGCTGACTCATAGGGTATTCTACGCCCTTATAAAGATATTTTCCCTGATAGCTTGCGCCAACCATGGGAAATAAAATCGGCGCATGCCTGCCCCAGTATTTAGAAGCTCCGTCATAGATGATCTCCCTGTCCTTAAATCTGTCATAAAGCCTTACAAGCTCAGC
>CAZYLH010000088.1:0-1994 GCA_964648695.1 uncultured Lachnospiraceae bacterium
GGAACATTTGTCTGGAGTGGAGAAGGCGCCACCGATTGGATAACCTATGACAGAAAGATTTTGTTTATGGGCCGTTATGGAGTTGTCCGGCTCTGTTTTGGCGGAAGTCTTAAACTTAAATGTCTGAGGTTTACGTTTTTAAAGGATTTTTCTGAGATAGAGGACATAACCGAGTATATGTACGTATAAAAAAAGCCGTATGCCCGATCTTACCAGGGTTTAATGAAAAGTGGGCATGAGGATAAATAAGAGGTAGGGACTTTGGAAAAGAAATTATTCCTGTTTGATCTTGATTCGACCATTACAAAAATAGAGATATTGCCGGAGATTGCCAGGCAGGTTAAGATGAGCGAGAAGATGAGGGAGCTTACAGAAAAGGCAATGCGCGGGGAGATCCCCTTTTTGCAGAGCTTTTCGGAGCGAGTGGAGCTTTTAAAGGAAATTCCGGTTCCGACGGTGCGTAAGCTCATCGCCCAGATTCCCTTAAACGAAAAGCTGGTGGAGTTTATACGGGAAAACCGTGAAAACTCCTATGTGGTCACCGGAAATCTTGATGTGTGGATCTGTGATCTGATGGATGCTATCGGCTTAAAGGATCATTACTACTGCTCTAAGGCGAGGACGGATGAGACCGGACAGTGGCTTTTAGGTATAGACCATATTATAGACAAGGGAAAGACGATAAGAAGCTTTCCGCATCCCTTCGTGGCAGTGGGGGATGGAAATAACGACGCAGAGATGATAGGTCTGGCGGATGTGGGCATCGGCTTTGGCGGGGTTAGACCCATCGCTACGTCCCTGCTAAATAACGCCACCCATGCGGTGTATACGGAGGAAAAGCTATGTCAGCTTCTAAGACAATTGTGATAAGCTGTGCCGGAATGGGCACCAGACTTGGAATGGGCTTTCCAAAGGCTCTAGTGGATGTGGATGGAAAGCCGCTTTTAATCCGCCAGTTAGAGCTCTTAAAAGACTATGACGACGTGCGTGTGGTGGTCGGTTACCAGTATGAAAAGGTTATAGATGTGGTAAACGCACTCCGTAAGGACGTGACTTTTGTGTTTAATCACGAGTATAAGAGCACAGGCACCGGCGCAAGCTTTTTAAAGGGCGCGGCATATGCGCGGGATATGGTGGTGGCATTAGACGGAGATTTGCTTGTTCATCCGGATGATTTAAAAAAGGTTTTGGAAAGCGATGAGGAGTGCATCGGAGGAACTACTCCCTCCACGGATAATCCGGTGCTTATGAGTACAAAAATGACCCAAGATGGGCCTGTGGTGATGGAATTTAGCCGCAAAAGAGGGGAGTATGAGTGGACAGGACTGGCACAGGTTAGGACTGACCGCTTAGGAAGCACTGACGGGCATGTGTATTATCTCTTAGAGCCGCTGCTTCCCTTAAAGATGATAGAAATCCGCACCAAGGAGATTGACACCATGGAGGATTACAAAAACGCGGTGAGCTGGGTCAGGAGCGGATACAGGGACTAAAAAGCGTTAGAAAGGAGAGGCAGGAAGGAGACGTCCTGCCTGTTTTAGAGTATGCAGACAATTATTCTTGCTGCCGGTATGGGAAGGCGGCTTAGAGAGCTGACAGCCGACAAGGCAAAGTGCATGGTGCGCGTTGGGGGCATCACTCTTATCGAGCGGATGCTAAGACAGTTAGATCACCGCAGGATGAGCCGCATCATCATGGTGGTTGGCTATCACGCCAAGGCGTTAGAGGAGCTGGTGCGCTCACTGGGTTTAGAGACAGAGATAATCTTTGTCGAAAATATGGACTATGAAAACACCAACAATATCTACTCTTTATCCCTGACGGCAGACTATCTGGTGCAGGATGATACGCTTCTTTTGGAGTCCGATTCGGTGATGGAGGAGAGGGTGCTTGATAAAATTCTTGCTAATCCATATCCCAATCTTGCCTTAATTGCAAAACCTGAGAGCTGGATGGACGGAGCGGTGGTCTCACTTGATCAGGACGGAAATATA
>CAZYLH010000089.1:0-1782 GCA_964648695.1 uncultured Lachnospiraceae bacterium
GCAGCCATCAGATAGTATTCTCCGTTTATCTTATACATATGCGGGCTTTCCAGATATCTTCCACCGCTCCCCTGCCAGATACATATGCTCTTGCTAAGCTTCTTTCCGGTACTAATATCAATCTCGCACTGAGTGACGCCGTTTTTTCCGTCATCATCCTCGCCGTTACTGATAAAATACACATGCCCGTCATCAAAGAGCAGCGATGGGTCGATACCACCCTGATCCACATAGATCGGATCCGACCACTCCTTGTAGATATCATCCGTGTACACATAGAAATTCTGGTGCGTGGTGTCGTTGGTGGTCACCATATAAAAGCGGCCCTCATTATACCTTATTGTGGGCGCAAATATTCCGCCGGAGCTGTTGATTTTCTCAAGCATCACCTGCTCCTTACGCGTTAGGACATGCCCTATCTGCTTCCAGTTTACAAGGTCTTTACTTTCAAAAAGTGGTACACCCGGAAAATACTGAAAAGAACTGTTTACCATGTAATATTTGCCGTTTGCATATGTTACGCTCGGATCCGGGTAAAAACCGCGAAGCACAGGGTTTGTGTACCTCATCTTCCATCCCTCCTCATTCCTTTAATCTTATGCTCTCATTAAACTTATTTTTCGTCAGAGGATTTGTCGGAATTCTTCTTTCCTATCAAGGTCATAATCCAGACAATCGCCATGATAACCATGATAGTCACAAAGATTCCCAGCATCCCCTTCCACATAATCTCCAGTGCGGCATAAATTGTTTCCAATCTGCTCATTTTAAAATCCTCCTATTATAAGAACTTCATAACAAGGTCGATGATAAGACCTCCGGCAATAACGGACGCAACCTGTCCGGAAACATTTGCTCCAGCCGCCTGCATGATAATCACATTTGTGGGGTCTTCTTCCATGGCAAGCTTTTGCACTACTCTACAGGACATGGGAAATGCAGAGATTCCAGCCGCCCCGATCATGGGATTGACCTTCTTCTTTTTGAACAAATTGATAAACTTTGCCAAAAGAACGCCGCCTATGGAGTCCATGATAAATGCAAAAAGACCGATTGCCATGATCATGATGGTCTCAACAGTTACAAACTTCTCCGCCTGCATACTAAAGGCTATAGTGATGCCAAGAAGAAGCGTGACAAGGTTTGCAAGCGTAGACTGAGCTGTCTCTGACATGGTTCCAAGGACGCCGCACTCTCTTATCAAATTTCCAAACATCAAGAAGCCCACAAGTGCAACGGACTGCGGCGCAACCATTCCCACCACAATGGTCACCACGATTGGGAAAGCGATACGCATTCCCTTTGTTACAGAGGCAGGGTTATAATCCATATGGATGCAGCGCTCCTTTTTGGTGGTCACAAGCTTTATGGCAAAGGGCTGTACGATGGGCACCAGCGCCATGTAGGAGTACGCGGCAACCGCAATAGCTCCTATATATTTTGAATTAAGAATCTGCGATACTAAAATGGAAGTAGGACCATCTGCGGCACCGATAATTCCGATGCAGACCGCCTCGCTTATATCAAAGTTTAATACAGCGGCAAGTAAAACGGCTGCGAAGATACCAAACTGCGCGCCCGCGCCAAACAAAAACATAACCGGATTAGAAAGCAACGGCCCAAAGTCGATCATCGCGCCGATACCGATAAACAGTAAGATCGGCATAGCCTCTGAAGCCTCAATTCCAATCTCATAAAGCCACTCTATGATACCGTTGGCACTTATCCCGCCCTGCAGTGTCTGATTTAGCACGCCTGTCGCAGGAAGGTTTACTAAAATCG
>CAZYLH010000090.1:0-1779 GCA_964648695.1 uncultured Lachnospiraceae bacterium
ATCTCCATCTTTCGACAGCCAAATCTGGCAAAAATCTCATCCTTTTTGTCATCATCCTCATAAAGCTTTGCAAAGACTGTATACAGATAAGGATCATCCAGTCCGTTCCAAAGGCGGGCATCTTCCAGTTTAAACTCTGCCTCTGCACATCCATCAGATATCTCACAGGATCTCTCCTCTCCGTCCAGAGAAAACACAACCCTATCTCCATCCTCTGCCCCGCATACCCATGCGGTAACACTCACCGTTGCCTCTCCTTTTGGAAGCCCCTTTTTATCCGTCCCAGTCACTTTTACCTCAGGCGTAACGCGGATTCCGGGCGCTCCTGCATAATCCAGCACAAAATGTGTCTTAGGCACTAAAATCAGGCTCACATCCCTATACAATCCGCCGTAGAATGTGAAATCAGCCTTCTGGGGATACACTCTGTCATTGTCACCATTGTCCACAGCCACCGCCAGATTATTGTCTTCCTTCAGATACCCGGTCAGATTTACTCGAAACGTAGAATATCCGCCCTCATGATGGCTCAGCTTCTCTCCGTTAAGATAAACATCTGCCGTCATGGCAGCCCCCTCAAACTCAAGCCAGATCTCCCTGCCGTCCAAATCCTCTCTGCTCTGCCCCGGATTAAATGCCTCCACAATCTCTTTTTTACCAAAGCTTTTCGTATACCAGCAGGTCCCGCGGTAATAGTCATTTCCTCCGTCTTGGCCGTCCTTGGCGTTCCATGTATGGGGAAGAGTCACAGCTTCTCCCTTAAGCCTTAATGCATCTGCAACATCTCCCGCCTCTTTTACAAAATTCCAGCCGTCATTAAATAATACTTTTTTTCTCATTTTTTCTCCTTCCTACTTTTCAATCAAACTTCCAAGTACTTTTAGACCTTCCTTCGGGTATCTCGTCTGTGTGGACCGGTCTACTGCGATCAATCCGGAAGTGTCAATGAGGAGGATCAGAATGGAGATAATATGGTATCATTTAACCATTTTGCTTTCAGCAGTGTTGGCGAATTCTACTATACCCACATTCTTGGCATTCGTCCTCTAAAACCCGGATACAAGAAAATACTGATTGCACCGGTTATAGATACACGGCTTGGAAAGGTTAGCGGAAGTTACTTAAGCCGTCAGGGCAAAATCTCTGTTGCCTGGGAAATCAACCTTGGCACAATAAAAATTCATGTGGAAACTCCAGCAGAAACGACGGTGCTACTTCCAAACGGGACGCAAAGAAACGTTCCTGCAGGAGAATATGATTTTCAGATAAATTAGAAAAGGGGCTGTGTCCTTAAAATAAACGCCGAAAACATTGTCTCTACACTGTTTTCGGCGCAGTTTTTAGCGTCGCTAAGAGGATTCGAACCTCCGACCTACCGCTTAGGAGGCGGTCGCTCTATCCTGCTGAGCTATAGCGACATTTAAAAATCTATATTTTCTTTGATGCTCTCACATCAACCACGCCATTCTATCATGCTATTTTCCCGGTGTCAAGGCTGGATTTTATTTGTCCCGCTTGCATTTTTACAAAGATATAGTAAAATAGGTAAGCGATGAGATAATTTTAGAAAGGATGATATCGGGAATACCCGTGTGTGATAGAAATGGCGTTTAAGATTGGAAGAAATGACCCATGCTGGTGCGGCAGCGGCAAAAAATATAAGCTGTGTCACGAGGCGTTTGATGCAAAAATAAAAAAATATGCCTCGTTGGGACATCAGGTGCCAAGTCATGATATGATAAAGACGAAAGAGCAGATTGAGGGGATTAAGGAGAGCGC
>CAZYLH010000091.1:0-1748 GCA_964648695.1 uncultured Lachnospiraceae bacterium
TCGACTATGTTGTGGTGGGGATTGGGATAAATGTAAATAATGATGGCTTTTCACCGGAGCTTAGCGGCACTGCCACATCCCTTTTTATGGAAAAGGGGGAGCGCATCAGCCGGGAACAGCTTATCTGTGCGGTGCTGGAGGCTTTTGAGGAGTATTATGAGCTCTTTATAAAAAAGCAGAATCTTGCCCCAATCAAAGACGTTTACGAGGCCTATCTGGTAAACAGGGATAAGGAGGTTTGTATCTTAAATGGCAGGGGCGATGTAGAGCTTAAGGGGGTTGCCCTTGGTATCGATGATATGGGAAGGCTTAGGATAAGGCTTGCAGACGGAGAGGAGACATCCGTTATGGCGGGCGAGGTTTCAGTAAGAGGAATGAATGGATATGTCTGAAAAAAGCATGGAGCATGGGGAAATAAATGAGGAGAACAGCGTTTTATGCGCTGCAAACTCGTATACCGAAAAATTTTATTTAAATCCCAGCTTTAAGGCTCTGCCGGAGGGTGTTTGTGAGGAGCTAAAAAAACTTAGCGTAGCGCTTGCAGAGGAAGCGGGGGGTATCGCGGTGATGAGCTTTGATGCGGATGGGACACTTATCATCAGCTCCCATGCTGAGGAGACGGATTTTTACTACGATGAGATCAGCGCTGGTCTCATAATAAGAAAGATTGAGAAGGAAAACGAGGAGCTTTTTGAGGAGCTTGGAAATTACTACAGGGTGCGCTTTTTGCAGCAGCTTCCTTTAGATGAGGATTGAGAGATGATCAGTATCGGGAATGTACAAATTAAAAATCCGGTGGCGCTTGGACCGATGGCAGGGGTGACAGACCTGCCATTTCGTGTGTTGTGCAAGGAACAGGGGTGCGGCCTGCTATATACAGAGATGGTCAGCGCAAAGGCTCTTTACTACGGGAATGAAAATACACGCTCACTTATTAAGGTGCATGATTCTGAGCACCCCATCGCTTTGCAACTTTTTGGGTCGGATCCGGATATCATAGCCGGGGAGGCAAAAAAACTACAGGATGGGCCGTATGATATTTTTGATCTAAACATGGGGTGCCCTGTTCCAAAGGTTGTGAATAACGCGGAAGGCTCTGCGCTTATGAAAGACCCGGCTTTGGTAAGAGAGATCCTTACAAAGCTGGTTCGTGCTGTGGATAAGCCCGTCACCATTAAAATCCGCCGCGGCTTTACGGTGGAGAGCGAGAATGCGGTGGAGATTGCAAAGATCGCCGAGGACTGCGGCGTGGCGGCTATTGCCATTCACGGTAGGACGCGTTCTCAGTTTTATGCTGGGCACGCAGATTGGAACTGCATTAGACGGGTAAAGGAGGCTGTGTCAATTCCGGTGATCGGAAACGGCGATGTTTGCAGCGGGCCGGACGCAAAGCGGATGATGGAGGAGACTGGCTGTGACATGGTGATGATCGCTAGGGCGGCAAGGGGAAATCCGTGGATTTTTAGTGAAGTGGTTAGCTACCTTAAGGATGGGACGGCACAAGAGCGCCCATCAAGGCAGGAGATAAAAAAAACCATTCTAAGGCATTTGGAAATGATGGTGGATCATAAGGGCACATACATCGCCATACAGGAGATGCGAAAGCATATCTCATGGTATACTACGGGACTTCCGGGTGCTTCCGCCATTAGACGTGCCGTAAACCAGGCGGGAAGCCTTGAGGAGCTTAAAAGTCTGGTGCTTGCACTGTAAAAAAAGCTTGCTTTTTTAAAATGCCTTTTGTATAA
>CAZYLH010000092.1:0-1724 GCA_964648695.1 uncultured Lachnospiraceae bacterium
GCCTTGATGGCGCCGACAGAGGTTTTGGCGATGCAGCACTACAGGGCATTTGAAAGCCTGATTAAGAGCCAGGAATCTAACGTTAAAGCCGCTCTTTTGACAGGTGACATAAAGGCTGCCAAAAGGCGGGAGATCCTTAAAGGAATTGCCTCTCATGAGATAGATGTAGTTATAGGAACTCACGCGCTTTTTCAGGAAATGGTTGAATTTAAGAAACTCTCCTTAGTCGTCGTTGATGAGGAGCATCGTTTTGGTGTAAACCAGCGCAAGCTTTTTAGAAAAAAGGGCGGGACGGCGCACATGCTCTCCATGAGCGCAACCCCCATTCCAAGGTCACTCGCATCCATACTTTATGCGGGAATGGATGTTAGTATGATGGAGGAAAAGCCCGTAAATCGTCTTCCCATTAAAAGCTGCGTGGTGGACAGCTCATATCGCAAAAATGCATATGCACTTATCAGACGAGAGCTAACAAAAGGCCATCAGGCATATATCATCTGTCCTTTTGTCGAGGAGAGTGAGCTGATGAAAGGCGAGAATGTGACGGATTATGGAGAAGAAATGAAGCGTGTGTTTGGCGCTGATGCAGTCGGAATTCTTCATGGACGTATGACAGCACAGGAAAAGCAGCGGGTGATGCTTAAATTCTCTAAGGGAGATATTAAGCTTCTCGTTTCAACCACTGTTGTGGAGGTGGGAGTCGATGTCAAAAACGCCACCGTGATAATGATCGAGGATGCCCAGCGCTATGGCCTGGCTCAGCTTCATCAGCTGCGCGGCAGGGTAGGACGTGGTGATGCGCAGTCCTACTGCATTTTTGTAAACACAGATGAAAATCAGGATAAAAATGAGCGCCTGCAGGTGA
Organism: uncultured Lachnospiraceae bacterium; assembly: GCA_964648695.1. Lineage (GTDB taxonomy): Bacteria > Bacillota > Clostridia > Lachnospirales > Lachnospiraceae > UBA4292. The sequence goes on from CAZYLH010000092.1 coordinate 866, forward strand.
TGGTGCAGTCTAACGACGGTTTTCTCATTGCCTCGGAGGATTTACGCCTTAGAGGACCCGGAGATTTATTTGGCGTAAGGCAGAGCGGAGAGCTGGAGTTTAAGCTAGCGGATATCTATAAAGATACAAAGATCATGGAGCAGGCCGCGCTGGAGGCCGCCGCCTTTAAGGAAACTCTCGCCTAAGCAAATATAGAGATTTTTATTATTGAGTTTTTTTTCCGGATATGCTAAAATCGACAAAGATTTTTAGAAAGGAAAAGCTGTAAAAAACAGCATGGTACAGATAATGAATTTATTAAAAACCTGGCGCAAAATGGCCTACGAGACAGAGCGAGATCGTCAAAAAGAGGAGCTGTTCTGGGCAAGTTATTTTAATCAGGAGACAGAATTTTACAAAGTAATACTTGCAAGCGATGAGGTAGTCAGCGGTACTGTTAAGGAACTGGCTGAGAAATTTCATGTAGAGATCATGATCATGACCGGTATACTTGACGGCATCAATGACAGCCTAAAAACCCCAAATCCTATCGAGACAATGGATGAGGATACGCTAGTTTCCCTTGATTATGATAAAGAGCTTTTATATAAGAATATGGTTGACTGCAAGGCTGAGTGGCTATACACACTTCCAGAGTGGGACGCACTTCTTACAGAAGAGCGGCGCAAGGAGCTATACAAGGAGCAGAAGTCATCAACAACCATTGTAAAGCCGAAAAAAATCGGCAGAAATGAGCCCTGTCCCTGCGGAAGCGGCAAGAAGTATAAGCAGTGCTGCGGGAGATAGATGTAAGAAAAATAATCCATTTACCAACAATATGAATACGAGGCTGTCACACCTGTGATTTTTCTAATCATTG